>JAJZEJ010000194.1 GCA_021828635.1 Chloroflexota bacterium | reverse complement strand
GTCTATTATTTTGACCAAATCGTGACGTATAGCGAACTGGATAGCCAGAGTAGTGCGCTGGCTATTGCGCTCAGAGAGCATGGTGTTACGAGAGGTGATCGTGTGGCGCTCTACCTGCAAAATATCCCGCAATTTCTGGTGAGCGTCTATGCTCTCTGGAAATTGGGCGCTATCGTCGTCCTCTGCAATCCCATGCTCAAGCACAAAGAACTGGCCTATCATCTGAACGACTCTAGTGCGAAAGGATTGATCTGTCTGGAGTCGCTGTATGAAAGTGTGGCGCGTGAGACGGTTGCGCAGACAAAGGTAGAATTTGTTATTACTACCAATGAGCTTGATTATGCTGGTGAAGGCGTGGTATCGCCCTTGCTAGCGAACTCAAAAAAGCAGCGTTTCCCTGATACGCAAGACATGCTTGATCTTATTGCTGGCTATGAGGGTACAACAATCGAGCATGCGCAGTTGACGGCTGATGATGTGGCGTTCCTCACCTATACCTCTGGCACAACAGGTTTGCCAAAAGGGGCGATGAACACGCATGGTAATGTCGTCTTTACCTCGACGGTCTATGCCACCTGGATGCAGCTCACGAAGGATGATGTGGCTATCGGCGTCGCGCCTTTTTTCCACATCACCGGCCTGATTGCCTATCTCACCTCGGCGGCGCTGGTCGGGATGCCTATCATTACCTTCTATCGCTTCGATGCCGCTGAGATGCTACGCCTGACTGAAAAGTGGCATGGTAGCTTTACCGTCGCGGCCATCACCGTTTTTATCGCCCTGCTCAACCATCCCGACCTCAAGACACGCGATCTCTCCTCGATGAAGAAGGTGTATAGTGGTGGTGCGCCTGTCTCACCGAGCGTGGTTGAGCAGTTCAAGGCTGTAACCGGCATCGTCATCCATAACGCTTATGGCTTGACGGAGACGACCTCGCCCGCGAACGCCACACCCATGAATGGCCCGTCGCCGGTTGACGCTGCTTCGGGTGCCATGTCGGTTGGCGTGCCGGTGCCAAATACGCTCTGCAAAGTTGTGGATGTCACCAACGGACAAGAGCTACCTGTGGGAGAAGTGGGCGAACTGATTATCAAGGGGCCACAGATTGTGGCTGGCTACTGGCAGAAGCCGGAAGAGACGGCCCATGCTATCCGCGAGGGCTATCTGTATACCGGCGATGTTGCCAAAATGGATGAGAACGGCTTCTTTTACATTGTAGATCGTAAAAAAGACATGATTATTGTCTCTGGCTACAAAGTCTGGCCGCGTGATGTCGAAGATGTGCTGTATCAGCATCCCGCCGTGCGCGAAGCGGCTGTCGTCGGCATCCCTGATGCCTATCGAGGTGAAACCGTCAAAGCTTATGTCGCGCTCAAGAGCGGCTCTGAGGGCAGCGTAACACCCGAAGCACTGATCGACTTCTGCAAGCAGCGTATGGCAAACTACAAATATCCGCGCTTCGTTGAGATTCTGGACGAACTACCTAAGACCACCACTGGTAAGTTCTTGCGCCGCGAGTTGCGAGATCGAGCAAGAGGTAATCTATGACTCTACAAGAAAAGAGCCTCTATCACCAGATACATCCCCTCAAATTGGCAACCGATATTAGTGCGGAATTTATCTCGCTCTACCTGTTCTGGCAACGAAAGTTAGTTGCTGGCCTGATTGTAGGTCTTGTTCCGCCAGTGATCGTTTCACTTTTGTTGATGATATTTGCCGATCTTGAATTGTATAAGCAATCAAGCTTTGGCAAATATATGAGTGTGGCTATGACGCCACTGGCTGTCACGATGCGCATACTTGGCACGATTGTAACGCATCTCGGCGCATGGTATCGCATTCCGGCACTGATTCCCGCTGGTCTAGGGCTTGTGCTATCAGGCTGGCTGAAAGGGCTATTGCAGCGATGAAAGAAACAAAACTGAAAAGGAAAACATCATGAGCAATTGGAAGTATAGCAAAGGATTACGTGATCTGGGCAACTCCGTGTATGCCTACTTGCAGCCTGATGGCACGTGGGGATGGAGCAATGCTGGTTTAATCACAGATGGCGATGCATCGCTGCTGGTTGATACCCTCTTCGATCTATCGTTGACACAGGAGATGCTGGACACTATGCGTAGGTCAGTCCCTGCGGCAGCACAGATTGATATGGTGGTCAACTCCCATGCCAACGGCGATCACTGCTATGGCAATGAATTGGTGGCTGATGCCCGTATCATCGCGTCTAAGCATACGGCTGATCAAATGCTGACCGAGATAACCCCCGATCAATTCGCCGAGTTGCTCAGGCTGGCACCGGCAATGGGCGCAACGGGCGAGTATCTCACTCGTATCTTTGGGCCATTCAAATTCGATGGTATCACGCTGACGTTGCCCAAAGAGACCTTCGAGGGCGAGATGAGTCTGCACGTGGGCGATAAAGAGGTACGGCTGATTGAAGTTGGCCCCGCTCACACGCTTGGTGACACATTGGTTTATATCCCCAGTGATCGTGTCGTCTTCACGGCTGATATTCTCTTTATCGGCGGCCACCCGATTGCCTGGGCTGGACCAGTCAGCAACTGGATTCGTGCCTGTGACTACATTCTTTCACTCGATGTCGAAACCATCGTCCCTGGTCATGGCCCGATCACTGACAAAGATGGCGTAAGAGAGTTCAAGAGCTATCTCAACTATGTTTTCGATGAAACCCGCCAGCGTTATGAGGCCGGAATGCCATCCTTAGAAGCCGCCAAAGCCATTCCAATGGCTCGCTATGCCTCCTGGACGGATGGTGAACGCATCGCCGTGACCGTTGCGACGATTTACCGCGAACTGAGTGGCGATTCATCTGATGCGAATCGTATCACCTCATTTGCGGAAATGGCCGCTCTGGCACATAAATAGCCTACTTTTCGATAATCCCCGTACCCGTGATACTCAAATTGCAACTCCATTTCAGCCAACACGTACTTGTGTTAGAGAAATTATTTGGCTGAAATGGAGTTGTCTTTCAATGTCGAACAAGAAACAGGAGAAGTTGGCGCTCCTCGAACGGCAGACGAAGCGCGTGGAGCGGCGCATGGCACGACTAAACATGCGCAGCAATAGCTTGAAAGGGCAGCAGCTACTTATTTTCGTGGGTGGTATCATTGCTGTAATCGTCGCGTTTACCACCTTTCCCATCCTGGGTGTGCTAGTTTTTATCGCAATGGTCGCATTTCTGTGGTGGGCTTTTCGTCAAAGCCGTTTGCTAGATCGTAGTTATGTCAAATTTCAGGTGTTGCAACACTTCTATCAGACGCAAATTGCACGTATTAAGCTTGATTGGCAGCAGATGCCGCCGGAGCCGTTTGAAGATACCTACAAAGATCACCCTTTTGAGCTAGACCTGGATGTAACTGGCGAACGTTCTCTGCACCGGCTCATCAATACCGCCGTTTCATTCGAGGGTAGCGATATTCTGCGTGAATGGTTGCTCAATCGAGAACCTGATCTGGATACGATCTATGAACGGCAAAACATCATCCGAGAACTGGCCCCATTAACGCGCTTCCGTGACAAACTCCTGCTCAATGCGCTCTATGCGACGCGCCTCTCTCGACAAACGCTAGATGCGGAACAGTTGCTTGAGTGGTTAGAGAAAGAGCAAGGGCCGGGCGCATCGCTTTCGACGCTCTTCATTGGCATTGTCCTCTCGGCAGCATTTTTCATCGCCCTGATTCTCTATATTGTCGGTGCGCTCTCACCGTTCATTTGTATTGCCGCCCTGACCCTCTCGCTAATCTGGTTTCTGTCCAGACGCGGTGAAATTGGCTACATGGCCGATAATGCCGACTACGTGAAGCGCACGCTAGAGCAATTGGAACCCATCTTTAGCTATCTGGAAAGTTATCCCTACAAACGCCATCATTATCTCAAGCAACTCTGTGAGCCGTTCTACCTGCATCCTGATAAGCGACCCTCTCTCTTACTGAAGCAGTTTTCCAGGCTGGCTCAGCGAGTAGGTCTGCAACGCAGTGCGGGAGCGTGGGCGGCGGTTAATGCGCTGATACCGCTTGGCATGTATGTCTCGTATCGTTGGCATCGCTATAAAGCGCAGTTGGCGGAAGTATTACCTGCATGGTTGGATACCTGGTATGATCTGGAGGCGCTCTGCTCGCTGGCAAACTTTGCCTATCTCAACCCTGAATATGTGATGCCGGAAGTCGTGCCAGAGAAAAAAGCCCTCAACGGAAGGCTGTATGATGCAAGAGCATTGGGCCATCCACTGCTCTCGGCAGAGCAAAAAGTTGTCAATAACTTCTCACTCAACGATGCTGGTGACATCATGCTCATCACTGGCTCGAATATGGCTGGTAAAAGTACTTTCTTGCGCACATTGGGCGTTAATCTGTGTCTGGCCTACGCTGGTGGGCCAGTCAACGCAGAATCGTTGCGCGTCACGCTCTTTGAACTGTATGCCTGCATCAAAGTCACCGACTCCGTGACTGATGGCTACTCGTACTTCTATGCCGAGGTGCGCCGTCTCAAGGGGCTGCTCACCCGTCTGGAAGAGAAGCCCGCACATCCAATCTTCTTCCTGATCGACGAAATTTTCAAAGGCACGAATAACCGTGAGCGTCTAATCGGTAGCAATGCTTACATTCACGCGCTAGTTGGCAAACCTTGTGTGGGAGCCATTTCAACGCATGACCTGGAGCTGGTCAAGCTCTCCGAGACCGTCCCCGAAATCAAAAACTTCCACTTCCGTGAAGATGTCCTGGCTGGCAAAATGGTCTTCCATTATAAGCTTCGTACCGGCCCCTCGCCGACGACGAATGCACTCAAAATCATGGAATTAGAGGGTTTGCCAACGCAAGTGTATCAGTTGTAGCCTCAATAATGTCTATCATTACCTGTATGCCGTATTACTGTCAGGTGGTTTATACGCATGGTTTTATAGCGGCATAGCGAATTGAAATAGAGCGTAACCGCATTATCCTCTATAGTGTGGCTATCCTGTCTTCACGAAGGGTTGTTCTGCTATGTGCATTGTAATATCCAGCTGATCTATTACCAGATAGCTATATCAGCACGGAGTATTGAAAGATGGAAGGAAAGGGTCTCCTCGCTTCTACTATAAAAAAGGTGTGGCACTCTCGCGGCCAGGGGACGGCGTTATCGGGAATCTGCTTAGGTTTTGTTTTCCTTCTCCTAGTGAGTTGCACGAATTCTGCTGGACAGCAACAGAAGGAAGCGCAGCCAGCGCCGACATCGCCAAGCAATCTCTATTCGACCCCTTCTTCATCCTATCTTACGCAACAATATCAGTTTACTGCGCAGGATAGTGGAAGGACAGTGACATATCCTATCACCTCGCGCTTTGGCATAATTCTCAACGGGCAGAAGTATCCAAAAAACAAGATACAACTTTCTTGCCTTCCTTCTGGAACGCTTGGGAGTGTTTCAAATATCCCATATGTAGCGCCTCCGTTGTATGCTGTCAGGTACGAAGGAGTACGACCAGGGGTTTGCGTTGTCAAAAACGGAACCTTTCATCTCACAGTGATCATTGTTCCCCTGAGTTCGTGAGTGCAACGCGAAGGTATATTCGCTATAACCTCAAACATGTTTTGATGACTGTTTTATACGAAAAAGTGATTGTACCCTGTTCCCTGGCAGTGCAAAGAAAATAGCGAGTAGCAGATCGAGTGCAATGCTCACGGGGGCGCTGATAAAGGCGATCAGCATTGTGACCAGATAGAAGAGCGGGCCAAAGCGATACTGATCGTGAATGGCCTGCACCTCTTTTGTGTCAATCTTGTTGCCAAGTAATCTGTTCTCGTGAGTTGCATAGCGCCATAACAGATTAAAGCAGAGTGCCAGAACTACATTCATTCCATTGTAGAGAATGGCTGCAACATGCTGATCTGTGCGCAAGAGATATTGTGCCATCAAGCCGGTGGGAAATGGAATGGCGACAATGATAAGCATGAGCAAGAGATTGAGACCCATCAAATTCACGTCGATGAGCTTGATATGCGTAAATAAGCGATGGTGATTGATCCACATCACGCCAATCGTGGCAAAGCTTGTGATATAAGCCAGGTATGCAGGCCATTGGCTACCGAGATAGCGTAGTAGATCACTATCAGTCAGCAGATGGGTTGGTGATACAATGTTGAGTATCAGCAAGGTGATCGCAACAGAGAACACGCCGTCACTAAAGCTTTCGACACGTCCCGTTTCCTTTACATCATTCCCTACTGTGGGTTCGTTTGCAGCCATTTTGTCTCTCCCAAAAATATTTGTATTAATGCAACCGTTCTGTGAGTCTACAATATAGATAGAGCAATCACAACGGTGAAATGGATAGGGAGATACCTGTATAAATAACCAGGATTTTACATAGCTAAGGAGTATGATGATGGAGCAATTGTCGTCTCTGGAAGGTAGACCCGCAAGGCAATAGCACAGGTGGATTTCGGAGCGCATCTGACCGCTCGTGAGATGGCTAAACTTGGCTATCTCTACCTCAATTCTGGTGTATAGGATGGCACTCAGCTTGTACCAGCCGACTATGTGGCCGATTCCATACGCAAACACAGCGATGGTGGCTTTCCCCTATCGCGTTTTATTGTACCGGCGACTAATGGATGAACGCCTGAAAGAGCAAATCGCCAGCCATATAGAGGCCAAAGCACATCACGAGACCGGACATCGCCCATGCGATATATTTGTGCAACCCCTTTAAGCGATACTCTGATGGTAATGCTACCTGTTCCAGCGCGAGCAAGAAGCCTAGCACGATGGGCAACAGGAGCGCGTTCATGACCTCGATGTCGAGCGTCAGGCTAATCAGTGGAATACCGGAGAGGACAAGGATTGCGCCACCCATATGCGCCAGTGTGTAGATGGTGTAGAAGACTTTCGCTTTCTTGAAAGGTAGGTTCAGACTGTGCTTGAAACCAAAGGCTTCGCCGATGCCCCATGCACCTGCGACGGAGACGACGAGCGCGGCGAGGAAACCAGCGCCAATCATGCCCAGACCACTAAAGACAATAGCGCCGGTTGAGCCGAGCGTCGGTTTCAGTGCCGTTGCGATATCTTGAATGGTGTTGAGCGAGGTGCCTGGATGCGTTTTACCAATCGTAGTAGCGGTAGCAATCACGACCGCAACCATAATCACCTGTGTGAGAACCGCGCCAATCCCTGTATCCCAACGGGCTACCCTGAGCTGATTCTGTCCCATGTGCTTGTCAATTACCGCACCTTGCTGATAGAAGACCATCCAGGGCATAATTACCGCGCCAACATTGGCTGCAAGCAGGAAGAGATAGTTACCATGCGTGATAGGCAAATCGGTAAGGCCATGCACCATTGCTTGCAGATTGGGGCGAACGAGAATAGCTACCACTATGAAGAGCAGTTCGAGCAGACCAACGGCGATACCGATGCGCTCGACACGACGATAGCTACCCGCCAATCCAATGAGAATGAGGAGTGCGGTGATGATGGGTACCGAGATCGAGAGCGGAATATGGAACATCTCGCCCACGCCAGCAATGCCCACAAACTCTGTCACCAACGCGCCGATGGCCGAGGCAAAAAGCGTAATGACGGAGAGAGCGGCCCAGCCCATGCCAAAGTGATGTCGAATGAGTTCACCGTGTCCTTGCCGTGTGATAACGCCCAGGCGTATAGTCATTTCCTGCACAACATAGAGAAATGGAATGAGCAAAAGTTGGGGTAAGATCATCGTATAGCCCCATTGTGCGCCTGATTGCGCGGCGGTGATGATGCTACCAGCATCGGTATCAGCCAGCATCACCATTAAGCCGGGGCCAATAATGGCGAGCCACAACAACACGCGCTTGAGTATGCTCCTAATGCGTTGCCGAGAGTCATTCGGCTCGCCCACAAGAGGTAGTGTGGCTACCTCGATTTTCTTATTTTGAACGCTCATCTACCAAAATACGCTTTCCAGGAAAAAAATGAAGAATATTAGGGTATGCTAATATCCTAGTGATATAGTCAGATATTAGCATACCCTAATGCGAAAAAGCAAGATTGGATAGTTGTATGATTACATCCTCGCCTCAAACTTCATTTGCCGCCTGTATGGTTTCTTGTTGTGTTAGTTGGCCCTCTTTCATTTCCCATAGCTCACCCTTGAACCGTTCGATGAACCAGCGATCATGCGAGATGGCGATGACTGGGCCAGGGAAGGCAAGAATGGCGGCTTCGAAGGCTTCTAGCACGTCCAAACTGATGTAGTTGGTTGGCTCATCGAGTAGCAAGACGTTGGGGTGTGCGGCCATTAAGCTGGCGATCTCTAGCTTGCGGCGCTGTCCCACGCTGAGTTGTCCTACCTGCTTCTCCATATCCTCTAAACGGAACAATCCGTAACCAAGTAAGCGCCCGATAAACTCGCTTTCGTAGCCTTGTTGCCCGTAGCGATAGGTTTCGATGACGGTTTTATGCAGGTCTGGTAGCTCTGGGTCTTGTGGCAGATAGCCGATCTTCGCGCCATGAACGATGGAAATGTTGCCGCTATCAGGCTTTTCGCGTTCTAGAATCAGCTTGAGCAACGTTGTCTTGCCCGCGCCATTGGGGCCAGTGAGCAGAATGCGCGTGGTTGGGCCTAGCTCAAGCGAGATGTCGTCAAAGATGCAGCGTTCACCCCAGCATTTTGTGAGATGTTCAAGGCGAATAACGACCTGTGAGGCGATTGGCGTAGCCTGAATGGATGAATTGACCTGGAGCAGTTCTGGTGGCTTAGGAATGGGATCGGCTTCGATGCGTTTGAGTTGCTCTTCAGCGGCGTGTATGTTGCGCGAGATAGCACTATCGACACGCTGAGCGAAGAAGTATTTGGCGAACTTATCGTTATCGTGTGGCGAACGATAACCATGCCCAACCTGTCGCGCCGACTCTTTAATGCGTTTGCGTAGCTCTTTGATATCCTCCTGTTGCCTTTTGTAATCTTCTACCCACTTAGCATGTTCCGTTGCTTTTGACTGAACATAGCTATCATAGTTGCCTTCGTAGCGTTTCAAGCTATGACTATGTTCATCCAGTTCAAGAATGCTTGTGACGGCGCGATTGAGAAATTGACGGTCGTGTGAGACGATCAATGCCGCGCCGCTATAATCTGCAAGATACGACTCTAGCCAATTCATGCTGGCGAAATCGAGGTGGTTCGTTGGTTCGTCAAGCAAAAGTAGATCGGGTGAGCGCAGAAGCAGGGTTGCCAGTCCTACACGTGCCTTCTCGCCGCCGGATAGCGTCATAACTTCGCGGGTACGTGGCAGGTAATCGAGGTGCAGACCAGAGAGTACGCCGTCTATCTTATAGTCAAGCTCATAACCACCACGATCTTGAAAGCGCGTTGTCACTTGCGTGTATGCTTCTAGCAACTCTGGTAATTGTTGCTCATCAGCACGTGCCATCGCGTCTTCAAGCTGGTGCATGCGCTCTTCCAACTGGTGAATGTTGCCGACGGCTTCAAGAATCAGGTCTTGGATGCTGCGCCCGTAGAAATTCGGCGTCGTTTGTGGCAGGTAGCCATACTCGACCGAGGGTGCATAGCTGATATTGCCTTGCTCTTGCTCCTCCTGACCCGTCAATATGCGCAACAGGGTTGATTTGCCAACACCGTTTGGCCCTACGATTCCTGCGCGGTCACGAGCATTGATGACGAATGAGAGATCACGCAAAACCTGTATCGCACCATACGCTTTGCTGAGATTGCGCACTGTTAGTAGCATAAAAACACCATCCCAATCTATCCATACGAAATGCATAATGATGGAAGAAAGCGATGTTGTGCGTATGGTGCAAGCTGATGAACAGCGTGAAAGACACGAGTATGCCACGTTGCGGGTCTGATGGTGGAAAGAAAAAAGACCATCGGCACAACATCTGTGTGCGGTACGTACCATGCAAGCATACTCTACCCCTGGTATGGAACAGGGAATGGTGCTATGTGGTCGTTACCGAAGATGTGTACCTGTGTTCTTCAAGGGTCTTCTCCTGCTGTGGAAAATTTATTACGAGTACGATTATACCATATTCGCGGCCAAAAATCAAGCAAGTGTGCGGCTACTGCCGTACTGAAACTTCCCTTCGTAGCGAACCGTGAATGAGTATGTGCTTGAGTAATTGCGTAACGATACTTGCCATAGATCACTTTGGCGGTTATGGAATGAAATCGAAGGACAGAGACAATGACCGAACCCACGAAAAATACACCGGAACAAGCTAAAGAGCAACTACAGAATCAGCAAAATCAACAGCCTGACATGCAAAAAGCGGAACAGAAAAAAGAGCCGCAGAGGCGCGATGGCTACCGTGAAACCGAGGGACCGGCTTATGGTGACTCGCGCAGTGGCTATGGCACACCTGAAGGTGGCTTGGCTCCGGCGGAACAGGGCTACAATCCTGCTCATAGCGGCGTGCAACCTGCCAAGCACAAACCGGGTGAGACGGTAGACGCGCCGGGACGTGATACTGGTACTGCCTGGGGTGAAAATCAGCAGATGGGCCAGACGGATAAGCCGGAACGTAACCCTGCTGGTTAGAGCGATGGAATGAGCTAGCAGAGGAGGGAAGTCTATGCAAGAGCAAGAGAAGATGCAGCAGATACTAGTAAAGGTGTATCGCACGGCTGATCGCCTGATGGTCGCGGCTCCCATGCCTGGGATGGAGCCAGAGGACATTGTGATAGAGGTCAAGCCGGATGGGCGTTTGCTGATACAGGGTGAACTGCGTGGCATGCTCAAGGATGTTAAAGAATTGTTGGTGGACGAGTGGAGTG
>JAJZEJ010000372.1 GCA_021828635.1 Chloroflexota bacterium | reverse complement strand
ACCTTAAAGACCTGGATGCTCTGGGAGCCAGAACGCAACTAACCACGCATTGTCTTGGTGCGGAAGCTTGCCGTTTCCGCGATAAGAATCACGAGCATAGCGCGATTATCATGGGACCGACACCTTTTACCTCGGTGGAGACGATGACAATCCCTGATCTGCGTGCGGGCTTGGCCTATGTGATCGCTGCTGCGATTGCGAAAGGTGTCTCTATCATTGAGGGCGTGGATTTTTTAGAGCGTGGCTATGGCAATATTGTGCCGCGCCTGGCTTCCATGAATCTCAAGATTGAGCGTGTAATATCCTGAAGCGCCAAAAAAGCATCATGGCACCAGAACAGGTGCCATGATGCAATATATTGATTGTTGTATAGAGAAATTAACGATTGGTGCCTGTGTCTGGCGTGATCGTAGTTGGCGCAGGTCTTGGTGTACCAGTGATACTGCTTGTGCTAGTGGTTGTCGAACCAACTTTGTTGCTCTGCGCTGCCTGTTTGGCTGTATCGGCGACATCGCGCCCAGTTTGTTTAGCATCTGAAGCTGCGTTTTGCGCAATTCCGCTAAGATTGCTGGCGCTATCTTTCACTGTTGAAGCCGCCTGTTGTGCGTAATCCTTGAAGTTACTGGCGGTCTGTGAGACCCGATTAGAGACCTGCTGTGTGTAGTGCGTAAGCTGTTCGTTCTCAGGCAGATAACCGCGTACTTCCTCAAAACGCTGAGCGAGCAGTGTGCGCATCTCTTCACCCTTTATAGGTGCGACGAGTAGACCGACACCCACACCAAGTAGAACCCCTTTGAGAAAACCGTTCATCCGTTAACATCCTTTCTCGTCTTTGTCTATATGGCCTGATCCTCATAGTTGCTGTAATACAAAAACCGTGGATCACATTCTCCCTAAGACACGATACATAGCCAGAGTAAGTTTCAGCAAGGACAGGGCGACCGCGGGAGGGCAGGACGATCCCTCGCAGTCGCCTTGTGAGTCTTTTTTCGTTGTGTTGACGTGTTACGTGTTACATCACGTTATTATAACTGTCCTTGAATAACTTCTGTTGGAGAGAACAAGATGTTTAGCTGGCAACAAATATGCATCTGGCTAGTAATTGCGGGCATTATTGGTTGTGCTGGTGAACTCATGGCTGGACGGCATAGCCTACGTGGTTTCTTCGAGGCAAGCGAGGCCGCTCTACTGGCTGTATTGTTGATTGTCGGTATCTTCCATTTTCGTTTCGCGGGTGAACTTGTCGTTCTCAATGTTCCCTTGCTCAGTACCGTCTTCATTGCTGCTCTCTTTGCCAGCATCTGGAGCGTGCGTGCCTATCACCGTTGACCTCGGTTCACACGATAATTCCCTACAAATTCATTAGCATCTCAATATAATGTCTAAAGGCGGCATATACGCCCATAGAGGGAATGATCGGGAGCATCTCTCGAATATCTTCTTGCTGGAAGTTGTGGCGTTCAAGCTCAACCAACCAGCGCCTCGCCTGCTGAATGCGCTCTACATCTGCCCTGTTCGGCGGTACATCGCGTAGGCCGCGACCATAGTTATAGCGCCGTAGTAGGTCGGGATCACGCAGATAAGCGCGGATAAGTGGATGGAGTACATGGTGTAACAAAGTTTCTGGTATGAGACGTTCTAGATAAGCGACCAGTTGGGTCTCATCAAGCGTAGAGGTATTCTGCATGCTGTGTAAAAGTTGTGAACGATGTTCAAGTGTAGTGCGCACAGGATGCTGAAGATGTGCTTTGACATCAAGGGTGATTTCGGGTAATGTTCCCATCAGCAGTGCGCCATAGCCTGTGTGGCCTGCCAAACCATCCAATATTGGTATATGCGTATAGTGTGGATGCTGTGGATGTTGTTGGACAACCTGCTGCCATTCCCGTGCCAGTTCGGCTGTAATCAGCCAGCGTAGCCAGATGCGAGCAGGTGTTACTTGTGGGTCTAGAAAAAGAATTTCGTGTTCGCCGCCAAAAATTGCCTCGATAAAGGCTTCTTGTCTTTCGCGCCGATTGACGCCGATAATCCACAGATCACGTATGCCTGCCTGTTGATAGGCACTGTGACGATGCTTCCATTCGGCAATATCAAGCGGTGCGCATTGAAATTCTACTGCCCAACGCCCGTCGTCGGCATGGCGTACAAAAATATCAGCGATGCGGTTGGGTTCCGGCAGTCGTTCTTCTAACGTTACAATAGCCTGCGGAAATTGTGCCTGTAGCCAATTTGCCAGCACACGCTTCCCCTGCATATGACGGAGTGATTCCGACTCTGTACTCCAGGCGCACTCGCCTTTCTGATGCGCGAAGTGCAGTTGTGTGCGTTTCTCAGCACCGCCGCGCACATGCAAAACTGCCCGGCAGTTAGGGCAATAGAGTTGGCGCTCACGTGACCATTGTAGAAGTTGTACCAGCCGCAGTTCCTCTGCCAGCACAGGGGTGTCATCGGGACCATATGCCACTAGCATTGTGCGTACCCCTTATACTATTCTCGAACAGACGTGCTATTACCATCCTTTATTATAGTACATATACTTCTACCTGACCCAAAAGGATGGTGGCTGTATATCTTTCTAAGAACCCAATAAAATTTTCCGTTTTCTTTGAAGTGTGAGAGATTTCGCTTATGGTTGGCGTAATACTATTGTGCCACCGATGATAGCAGCTTATTTGCGTGCATAATAACCTCGTATCGGATGCTGCTACGCGGTTCTCCACTACGCGACACAACGAGGTACTGGCCTCGCTTTATGACGAAAAGGCAGACCTGGTGCTGGTCGTTAGGAAAAAGGAGGTGTAGGGACCGGCGAGAAGCGAATAGATCATGGGGATGACTCACACGCGAGTCATAGTGCTTTTCTTTCGCTTTTGCATAGGTCGGTAATCAAAAAGCCGACGAAACGCGAAATAGAAGCAACATACATCCCTCCTTTGGTATATTGTTATTCTTCGAGATACAAGGAGAATCATTCATGTTATCTGGCAAGAAAATTGCCCCAAAGCTGCTACCCATCGTAGCCACCATACTGATGGTTATACTCGCAGCCTGTGGTGGTAGCACGGGCCAAACTACCACTACTGCCCATACACCTCTGCCTCAGAGCAAGCAGGTGTATTATTCAGGTGCAATGGCTGGTGTAGCCGACATTAAGACCTTTGATCCGGCCCTGTCAACTGATGCATTTTCTATCTACGCCATTGACGATGTCTTTACCGGCCTTGTGGAGTTGAACGACAAGCTCAATGTGCAGAATCAGTTAGCTTCGTCGTATCACGTTTCATCCGATGGCACGACCTATACCTTCACACTGCGGTCTGGTCTGAAGTTCAGTGATGGCACGCCGTTGACCTCCGCTGATGTCGTGTATAGCATCAACCGTGCGCTCGACCCGGCTACCGCCTCGCCGACCGGCCCTTACTACTTGCATTATATCAAAGACTCTGCTAAACTGGGTGTAAAGGGTGGTGTCACGACACTCATCGGCGATAGCCTGCTAGCTCCCACACCCACTACTGTCGAGATCATTACCGACAAAGCCTATTCATTCTTCCTCGATGCACTGACTTACTCCTGCTCTTATGTGGTTGAGAAGAGTCTGGTCGAGAAGTATCCTAAGACCTGGACCGATCACCTGACCGAGGGTGGCGGCGATGGCCCATGGATGGTCAAGCAGTATCAGCACAACAAGCAGATCGTGCTGGTTCCCAATCCAACTTACTACGGTCCTCATCCTAAGCTGTCTGAACTGGTCTACCAGTTCTATCAGAATGCCCCAACCGTTTACCAGTCATATCTGGCGAATCAGGTTGATGATACCTACGTCCCAACGCAGTACTATCAGCAGGATAAGACCCGCTCTGACTTCCATCAGACCCCAGTCCTACAGATCAACTACTATTCGATGAATTTCCTCAAGAAGCCTTTCGATAACGTTGATATTCGTCAGGCGTTTGAGTTGGCCATCAACAAAGACCTGATCGTCAAATCGGTCTGGTCTGGTAGCTTCATTGCTACGAACCATATTGTGCCTGCTGGCATGCCGGGTTACAATCCGAATCTGACTGGCCCGGATGGCGTCAAGGGTACTGCTGGTGATCCTACGCTGGCTGCACAACTGTTCAAGACTGGTTTGCAGCAAGAGGGCTATAGCAGCGTCTCTGCACTTCCGTCCATTACACTGACATATTCCAGTGGCGGCGACCAGGCCACGAAGAACGAAGTTGCCGCGCTACAACAGATGTGGCAGTCAACGCTTGGTGTTAGCGTCAAGACTGACGACATCGACTTCAATACGTTGATTGGTGACACTTCTCAGGGTGCAGCCAACCCACTGATGTTCTTCTCCGGTCCCGCCTGGATTGCCGACTATCCTGATCCACAAGACTGGACCTCACTGCAATTCTGCAATGGTTGTGCGCAGAATGGTATGAACTATGGTCAGAACCATTCCACCGATGCCACCGCTCAGCAGCAAGTGCAGCAGCAGTTGGCTCAGGCTGACGTTGCTCCTCTCGGTAATGCACGCTTGCAAATGTACGAAAAGGCGGAGCAGCAATTGGTTAACGATGTTGCCTGGTTGCCAATGGAGCAGGCAGTCGGTCTTGGTCTGCGTAAGCCCTGTGTTCAGGGTGTGGTAGACAACGCCGAAGGTCTCACACCGCCCAATGACTGGGGCAACATTTACCTCTCGACTGATACACCTTGTGGCCCTACGACGATGTTGTAGTCTGGCTGCATCCTGGTAAGCACAGCTAAGAAAATACCTGTGCTTGCTTATGGACAAGGGAACAGTGGCTAATGGCGCTGTTCCCTTGTCTCTGTATAATGTACGAATATTCCATAGCATCTATAAGATTGATGTGAAAACTTCATCAAATTATGAGCTTGAGTCTTGACAACTGTAGCATTGACACCGTACAATACAGCACAAGTTCATTCCTGTAATGCATTCTTCACAGCATATTCGGAGTGTCTCTATGACAGGTGCCGTTTCATAGATGCTCCTCTATCACAGGGATACCGCATACGTCACGAATATGTAACTTGGAGGTAATTCTTCAATCCTATGTTATATGTAGCAAATACCTCTCATAAAAGAGGAGGGGGTACAGCATGATTCAGTTCCTTGTCAAACGACTGATAGGGCTGATTTTTGTGGTTCTTTGTGTAACCTTCATCACCTTCATTTTGGGCTACTGGGCTCCTGGTGATCCCATCCGTCAGCTCTTGGGTTCTCACTATACGTTGCAGAGCTATCTACGTCTAAAGGCGTATTATGGTCTGAACCTACCCTGGTATCAGCAGTATCTCAAATTCCTCAACGGGCTATTGCATGGCAACCTGGGCCTGTCTATTATTCAGGAAGGTCGCCCCGTTTGGAGTATGCTGAGCAGTGGTGTGCCTGTTTCGACCGAACTGGCCTTGTGGGCGCTAGCGATCCAGATCGTTGTTGGAGTACCGCTAGGCATCCTCTCCGCGCTCAAAGCCAATACCTGGCTTGATACGACAATCATGGGTACTATGCTCGTCTTCTATGCTATTCCACCTTTCGTGCTGGCCGTATTTGTTCAGGTCATCGTTGTCTTGATTGACCAGCATACTGGCATCAACTGGCCGGTCTCCAATTGGGGTACACCCTGGCAATATACACCAGCCGATATTCAGCTTAAATTGCTCCCTATTCTTGTATTCGCGGCCCTCGGTATGGCCTATATCGCGCGTTTGGCACGTACCAGTATGCTAGAGGTGTTGAATCAGGACTATGTGCGTACCGCCCGCGCCAAAGGTATGTCTGAGCGTGTAGTGGTTTATCGCCATGCCTTCCGCAATGCCTTGATTCCTCTCCTCACGATCCTGGGTTTGTCCATTGGTCTGCTTGTCACAGGTGCCTTCTTCATTGAGACTATTTTCAATGTTCCTGGCATTGGTCAGGCGACGATCACTGCTGTTGATACGCGCGACTATCCGGTTATCCAGGGTACAACCGTTCTGCTTGCCATTGCTGTCGTGCTTGGCAATTTGTTATCAGACCTGTTTTATACAGTGGCCGATCCGCGCATTAAGATTGAATAGGAGAGAGGAAGACGCATGGATACGAAAGATAAAAATCTTGAGTACTCGCAGGGATTTATGACCCCGGACTCAACGGTGCGCCCACCGCTTCCTGATGCGCTCGGCACATCCGATGGCATGATGATGGCAACAACCACTGGTGATCGTATGACGCCAACGGAGATTGAGCCTGAAGAGAAATCACCAACGCCTTTCCAGGAGTCTCTCAGACGCCTGCGCCGTGATAAGCGTGCGATGGTTAGCCTAGTGGTTATCGCGCTCTTTGTGATTATTCCCTTAATTGGCCCCGTAATTTATCAACATATTGGCGGACCGTATAAAAGCAATGTGACTGGCAAGATTATTGGCCCAGAAGTGTATCATAATCCTTTCCATCAAGAATTGGATCGCCAGAATGAGGGGCCTTCGGCGCAATACTGGCTAGGAACTGATGGTATCGGACGTGACCTGTTTGCTCGTTTGATGCAGGGTATGCTGATCTCTATCGTTGTCGCGGTACTGGTAGAGATTCTGGATATCGTGTTGGGTGTGCTGGTTGGTGTGCTAGCTGGTTTTTATGGCGGTTGGATTGATCAGGTACTGGCACGCTTTACCGACATTATGTTCGCCTTTCCTGGTTTGCTCTTTGCCATTCTGCTGGCCGGTATCTTTGGTCCCTGGGCTGATACTCATCTGAGCAATATACCGCTCATTGGTGCCAATGGCGATGCCCGTCTCCTCCTCGTCTCATTGGCGCTGGCCTTTACTGCCTGGCCGCTAATGGCCCGCTATGTGCGTGGTCAGACATTACAGGTGAAGGAGCAGCAGTTCGTTGAGGCATCGCGTACCGTTGGTAGTAGCGATGCCAAGATCATTGGCAAGCACATTGTCCCTAACCTGTTCAGTATTGTCATCGTGGCGGCGACGCTGGATATTTCCAATACTATTATTGGTGAGGCTGGTCTAAGTCTGCTGAACCTGGGTGTGCAACCTCCTGGTTCTAGCCTGGGTCTGATGATCTCTGACGGCGTTACGACACTATCGATATATCCCTGGGAAGTGCTACTTCCCTCTATCGTGCTAACCATTATTGTGCTGGCGTTCTCGTTCTTTGGCGATGGCCTGCGCGATGCTTTCGACCCACGTGGCAAAAATTAAGATTCGTGGACGTGATAAATCAAGTCCCTACGATGCGGAGATAGACTATGACGGCAAATTTGCTGGAAGTGAATCACCTCAAAACCTACTTCTTTACACGCCGGGGAGTTGTGAAGGCCGTGGACGATGTTTCGTTCTCGGTGAAGGCCGGTCAGACGCTCGGCGTGGTGGGAGAAAGCGGCTGCGGCAAGAGTGTTACCGCTCTCTCTATCATGCGTCTGGTGGCTGATCCCCCTGGTAAGATTGTTGATGGAGAGATCAATTTTAATGGCGAGAATATTCTTGACAAGAACATGGATGAGTTGACGGCACTCCGTGGTAGCAAGATTTCTATGATCTTCCAGGACCCCATGACTTCTCTCAACCCTGTCTTCAACGTGGGCTACCAGATCGCTGAGACAGTCAAGCGTCACCGCAAAGATATCTCGAACGATCAGGCATGGAAACGCTCCGTTGAGATGCTCGATCTGGTGCGTATCCCTGATGCCCAACGGCGTGCCAAAAACTATCCACATGAATTTAGCGGTGGGATGCGTCAGCGCGTGATGATCGCCATTGCGCTGGCCTGCAAT
Organism: Chloroflexota bacterium; assembly: GCA_021828635.1. Next base: position 3,194 of record JAJZEJ010000372.1, on the reverse strand, counting down.
CCGCAACTGCTGATTGCCGATGAGCCAACGACCGCGCTGGATGTGACCATTCAGGCCCAGATTCTCGACCTGATGAAGGGTCTCTCACAAGAGTTCGGTACCGCCGTTATGCTGATTACGCATGATCTGGGTGTCGTTGCTGGTACGTGCCAGTATGTGAATGTTATGTATGCTGGTCACGTCGTTGAATCTGCACCAGTCAAGCAACTCTTTGAGAAGCCTGCTCATCCTTACACGGTTGGCTTGCTACACTCAATTCCGCGCATGGATGAATCTCGCGGTACACGCCTGACCCCTATTGCTGGGCAACCTCCCGATCTGCTTGAACCTCCTAAAGGATGCCCATATGCGCCGCGTTGTCCAAAAGTTCAGGCCCGCTGTCGGCAAGAGCGACCAGAACTGGCACCAGTTGGCCGTGGCGAGCAGACCGTGGCATGCTTCTATCCAGATTAGTAGAGGGAGCGAAAGTAATGGTACAGCAAGTAGAGTTTCCTAGAGCCAGCGAGCTGGGGACAACACTGCTCGATGTCAAGGGGCTGAAAGTTCATTTTCCGATTAAGGGTGGCCTGTTAGGTCGCACTGTTGCGCAGGTGAAAGCCGTTGATGGCGTTGACCTTTTTATTCGACGCGGTGAGACACTTGGCCTCGTGGGAGAAAGTGGCTGTGGCAAATCGACCACAGGACGGGCAATTCTGCAATTGATTAAGCCGACTGCTGGTACTGTGCAATTTGACGGCAAGGAGTTGACCACCTTGCCGAAAAATGAGTTACGCCAGATGCGTGCCAAGATGCAAATGGTCTTTCAAGATCCTTTTGGTTCGCTCGATCCACGTTACACCGTTGGACAAATTGTGGCGGAGCCGCTAGAGAATTTCAGCCACGATAGTGAAGGGAAGAATATCCAGACTCAGGTGTCTGATCTGCTGAATACAGTAGGTATCAACCCGCGTTATATGAACCGTTTCCCGCACGAGTTCAGTGGTGGTCAACGCCAGCGTATTGGTATTGCGCGTGCTTTGGCGCTGCGCCCATCATTTGTGGTAGCCGATGAACCGGTCTCGGCGCTCGACGTGTCGATTCAGGCGCAGGTGTTGAATCTGTTGCAGGACTTGCAAGGTAAATTTGGTCTCACCTACCTGTTTGTTGCGCACAACCTTTCAGTTGTCAAGCATATTAGTGATCGCGTTGCTGTGATGTATCTGGGACGTGTGGTCGAGTTAGCGAAGAGTGAAGATATGTATACGTTGCCATTGCATCCTTACACACAGGCATTGCTCTCAGCCATTCCAGTACCCGATCCCAATGTCGAGGAGCGGCGTAAGCGTATCATTCTCGAAGGCGATGTACCCAGTCCGGTCAATCCACCGAGTGGCTGTAATTTTCATCCACGTTGCTGGAAAGCCCAGGCTGTTTGCCGCGAGGTCATTCCTCCGCTCGAAGAAAAACAACATAATCATTACGCGGCCTGTCACTTTCCTGGCTAGCGTATCATCTATAACATAGCACCCACGACATGGCACCCACAAGGGGTGCCATGTCGTGGGTGCTATGCTACGGATGTCACCTCTCTTGTTGCTCTAGATGTTTGATGCGTGTGAGGAGGTGGGTGCGTGCGATGAGATGACTGGCATCAAATGGTTTGACAACATAATCATCCGCTCCTGCCTCAAAACCCGCAATCTTATCCTGAATGGTAGCGAGCGAAGTCAGAATCATGATAGGGAGATGCTTGAGCGAGGGAATACTACGCAAATAGCGGCATAGATCCAGGCCACTCTCTGTGCCATTGAGACGTACTTCTGTGATCACAATGTCGGGGATATGGGTATTGAGTTGTTGTTCGGCCTCTGCTATTGAACGAACGCACTGGATGCTGAAATCATGCTGCAAAGCGTTTAAGAGCCGTTTATGCGCATATAGATCGCTATCGATGAAAAGAATATGTAATCTAGACACTGTTTTACTCTATAGCCGTAGTTTATGGTACATTCGGCAGGATGGAGCGAAAACATATCCCATTGCCATCCAACCTATACTATTAAGACGTTTGAAACCCGCGTATAGAGTACAGCTTAATCGTCTAAAAAGGATATTCAGACGTGCATAGTAATTGAGATGCGAAAGCTTTTATTTGCTTCTTTTGCCACGCATCTCAACTCTGCAAAAGGCTAGTCACGCTGTGACTGAGACGGAAAAGATGCTTCATGGATGATCGCTCTGCGTTTGTGCGAGGGCATTTGTGCGGCGCTGGCGCTCATCGGGTGTCAAGCGCAATACGCGCTCAATCGCCTCATTGAGTGCGGCGGGTTTGAATGGTTTGGTAAGATACTCATCGGCTCCAGAGAGGAGGCCAGTCATGAGATCTTCTTCGCGCGTCATCGCACTGAGTATGATCAATGGTGTATCGGCGGTCCGTGTATCGCCGCGCAGACAACGTACAAGCTGATAACCATCCATGCGTGGCATTTTCACGTCAATAATGACACAATCAGGGTGATCGTTATTGACACGCTCTAGCCCTTGTATTCCATCATAGGCGACAATGACGTGATACATGCCCTGCAAATTCACAGCATATTTGATCAATTCCACAATCGTGGGATTGTCGTCGATCACCAAGACAGTTTTCATGCGAGTTCCATTACTCATAGGCGACCTTTCAAAAAGTGCCACACAGTACTGGTTACAGGTTTCCAAAAAAGCAATGCACCTATTGCATTGTAACACAGTTCGGCGTGGCTGCCAACTCGACTAAGACTTACGGACTACAGATAACACGCATCCAACTCAATGAAGGCAAGTCAACGATGGTATAATGTTGCCTTCTACCTATGCTTATCGGCATGAGAGGATTCATATTCAACGGTATTGAGGGCCAATTTCTGGCTATGACGAAAAAGAATGCGATTTTTCGCGTATGCTACAATATGGTCAACATGTTACAGGGTGAGAAAGGCAAAGAGATGGTACTTGATCGCTACTCACGACAGACTTTATTTGGCCCGATTGGCAAAGAGGGTCAGGAGCGGTTGCGCTCTGCCACGGTGACGATTATTGGTTGTGGCGCTTTAGGGTCTGTGCTGGCTAACAATCTTTGTCGAGCCGGTATTGGGCATCTGGTTCGCGCGGACCGCGATTATATCGAAGCGAATACTTTGCAGCGGCAGATAATCTTCAATGAGGATGAGATCGCC
>JAJZEJ010000025.1:4446-11033 GCA_021828635.1 Chloroflexota bacterium | reverse complement strand
CCGATCTACAACAATCGCTGCCATATTTTCCATTTGACGATGACACCTTTAAGATGAAGATGGGTGTTCATGCGCTGAACGATTCCAGCCTGATTGAGGTGGACGAGACAGCCTATCATGAAGAAATTGCTCTCAAGCAGCGATTGTTGTCTGAGGAGTATCACCAATATTATCGGGCTTTGCCGCATACAGAAGCTATGCAATGGGATGTGGTAGAACTGATCTTGCCCACGATGGCGACGCTTTATCCACAATATTTTGCATTGCGCACGAAGGGCGAGCATTGGGTTTGGCGTAATCACCTTTTAGGTGTTGAGACACAGTTTTTGCTGGGTGATGATAGGAGTTTGCCACTACCCGCGCTCGATTGGCTAGGGCGAGAGGTACAGGAAGACCTGCTTGTTATGAGTGATGCGCAGGGTATGCCACTGGTGGCGGGGCATCTATGCTTTCCTAATTCCTGGTGCCTGGAAGACAAACTGGGTCTCTCTCTGCTGGATATTCATCTTCCGGTGCCACTTTTCGCCGAGACGTTGGGACGTTCCACCAGTCTTCTGCTAGAGCGACTCAAAGTTGGTAGGCCGGTGACAAGAGTGAACTGGTCTATCAAGGCGACGCCACGCCTGAATTTTATGCCACGTTACGCTTATGAAGAGCAGCAGACATACCAGTATTTCACAACTGAGAATATCGGTGAACGCTGTTTTTTGCGTCTTGAGCGTCAAACGCTCTCACGTCTACCGCGCACGAAGGCCATCCTCTTTACTATTCGCACCTATCAGGCTCCTATCGCGGAAGTCGTGCATGTTGCTGAGTACGCACGCCGTATTGCAGGTGTATTACGCACGATGCCGCATGAGATGCAGGCATATAAGGCGCTTGCCCCCTGTGCGGATGTGTTACTGGCTTATCTCGATAAGCGAGCTATGTAAGTAGCTCATGTATGTTACGTCTCAACGGTGCGCAACGTGGTAGCATTACGTATACTGTTCCTGTAGAATGGTGGTGAATATGTCACAGGATGAACAGTCAGAGATGAAGCAGCAGGGAGATAAACCCTCAGAGAGTGCGTCGATTTCAGAGCCGACAGCGGCGGCAGGTGAAGAGGAAGAAGGCGATGCCTGGCTTCCTGGACGGCGCGAGGTGCGATTGGGCAGCAAGCCAGGTAGCGTGCGTATACGGATTGTACTACCCAAAAACCCCCCTTTACGTCGCGTCAGGCGTGGTGTGTTGGAGGCTACCGAGGCAGCCAATGAACCGAGTAGCGGTGCCTCACTAGCTATCTACAGATTCAAGCATTTCTTGATTGGTGAACCTATCGCCTCGGCACGCGCTGAGAATGAGAGGCTGAGTAAATTCAAAGCGTTAGCAGTGCTTTCTTCTGATGCTATTTCATCGGTAGCTTATGCAACAGAGGCTATTCTTATCAACCTGGTGGCAGCAGGTTCGAGTCATTTAGGTCTGACACTACCGATTAGTTTGGTAATTATTGCGCTTCTTTGCATTGTAGCAATCTCATATCGTCAGACCATTCCGGCCTATCCAAATGGTGGTGGGTCGTATATTGTCGCCAGAGAGAATCTGGGAACGTTGCCCGGCTTGGTAGCTGCTGCTGCATTACTGATTGATTACACCCTTAATGTGGCGGTCAGTATCTCTGCCGGAGTGCAGAATCTCGCATCGCTCTTCAGCGGGCTATCACCCTATGTGGTACCTATCGGTGTTGCACTGGTTATTATTATGGCAGTGATTAATCTGCGCGGTGTGCGTGAATCTGGAGCTATTTTCTCCTTCCCGACCTATTTTTTTATTGTCAGTGCCTATCTGCTCATTATCGTTGGTCTATTCAACGCCTTTGTTTTTCACCATCAGCCAGTTATAGGGGCATATGCGCCAGTGACAGCAATCGAACCGCTTTCGCTCTTCCTAATCCTCAGATCATTTGCAACCGGTTGCTCTGCTATGACTGGCGTAGAGGCGATCTCGAACGGAATACCGGCCTTTAAGAAACCTGAAACACATAATGCTGCTACCACCTTGACATGGATGGCTGTAATTTTGGGAACGCTTTTCCTGGGAATTAGCTTGCTAGCGACGACATACCATGTGGAGGCCAATGCCGCTGGGAATCCCACTGTCATTGCGCAGATTGCAACACAGGTGTTTTCGGGGCCGCTGTCCTTCATGTATCCAGTTTTCCAGCTTGCGACACTGGGCATTCTAACACTTTCCGCAGAGACCAGCTATTCGGACTTTCCACGTCTAGCCTCACTGCTGGCACACGATAATTTCTTGCCCCATCTTTTTGGCTTACGTGGCGACCGTCTGTCTTTCTCGACAGGCATCATCTTTTTATCGATTATTGCCTGTACCTTGCTTATTATCTTTAAAGGCAGTACTGTTGCGCTGATTAACCTGTTCGCCGTCGGCGTCTTTGTCGCGTTCACTTTATCGCAAAGTGGTATGGTGCGACACTGGTGGCGATTGCGTACACAACAACGTGGTTGGTTACACCGCATAATGATTAATGGTCTTGGAGCGGTGACAACATCACTGGTAGCAGTGGTTATTGCGTCAATGAAGTTTTTGGAGGGTGCTTGGATTGTCGTTTTGCTCATTCCTTTGCTGGTATTACTCTTCCTGGGTATTCGGCGGCATTACCTCTTTGTCGAGCGCGAACGTACTAGCACTCTTCCTGTTCATCTCTCTGCCATTCAGCATCGTTTTGTGGTACCGATAGCGCATTTGGACGGGGCGACAATACAGAGTCTGGCCTATGCACGTTCACTCTCTTCACGGGTAACAGCCGTACATGTTGCGCTGGATGATGAGGAAGCAGAGCGTGTGAGAAGTGATTGGGAACGTTGGGAGCAGACCTTGAAGAAGGATGAGGCAACCAACTTGCTGATTATTGAATCACCCTACCGCACGCTGATTCGTCCTTTATTGGCATATGTTGATACGTTGCGCGAGAATCACCCGGAGGCAATTATCTCTGTTGTGTTACCTGAATTTGTAGTGGCACACTGGTGGGAATATCTACTGCATAATCAAACGGCGTTACGCTTGAAAGCAGCCTTACTGTTTCGCTCCGGTATTGTTGTCATTGATGTGCCAGTGCATCCAGGCTCGCAGAGAGCGCACAATACACAAAGGGTATCTGGCTAGGAAGCACCAGCCAGATATGACCATTTCTGGGAAAATATTCTCATCCATTCGAGAGGAAAGCATGAATAGGAAGGAGTGAATACTCGCATGTTCACTCCTTTGGGCTTATCGAACCTGTACTCCTGCAACCCAGATTCCACGAATAGCCCGTGTGACACTAATATCTTGCGTTGGGTCTCCCTCAACAAGCAGAAGATCCGCCCGACGACCAGATTCAATGACTCCTCGATCTGTAAAGCCGAAGTATTCAGCAGGTAATACAGTTGCAGAACGCAGAGCTTCCACGGGCGTCAGCCCAACCTCAACCAGCAATCCTAATTCATCATGCAATGATTCCCCGTGCGGAATCGGGGAGGGCGAAGCAGGTGTGGCGTTCGCATCGGTTCCAGCCAAGATGGTGACGCCTGCCCGGTGGAACGCTGATGTTGTTGCTTGAGCATGAGCATAGTTGATATCAGCTCCATGCGTCGGTAGACGCTGTGCCAGGCTTGCCACGGCACACATCATGGTTAACGTTGGTACCGATACGATGCCCAGTGTTGCAAGAGAGCATGCGAACTCGTCGTCAACATCTGCATCGATGGGTGCATGAGTAAGGATATCTACTCCTGCATCGGCAGCCATGATGAGCGCGGCTAAGGTGGTGACATGAGCAATCGCTTTCAAGCCCACTTGATGTGCTGCCTTGACCAGTGCGGCGATAGTTGCACCATCAAGGGCAGCAGTCCCCATTCTACGAGGATCCTCAACAATCACTTTGATGTAATCAGCGCCTTCCGACACACGCTCCGCCACAAAGCGATCCGCATCGTCAGGCCCAGTTACCGTACTCGAAGCAGGCATGCCCATTCTCGTCGTTTGTATGCCTCCAGGAGCGCTGGCTGTGTTTCCTGCACCTCGGATATCGGCTAAACCCTGTCGATGACGCAGTGAGTCGGTCAACGCCATCGCTGGCGATCCCATGTCGAGCATGGTCGTCACTCCCCATCGTGTCCCATGCTCTAAATCGGCAAGACTCAGCAGATGGACATGAGAATCGATGAGGCCAGGCAAAAGAGTGCCATGCTGACCATCTACCGTTCTCTCAGCGGTTGTTGCCTCAGCAATGACACCATTTTCAATGACCACCGTGCGTTCATCGGTCAATGCGTTGCCATCAAACACTTTGACATTCGTAATGGCAATTGCTTCAGACATACGTACAATTCCTTCTTTCTTCTCTTGATGAGACGAATGGTTCCTACGTATCAAATACTCATTGATTCTATGCTTATGTTAAGCAAATGTAGAGGTTCCATCTTCCTGATTGGCTTTGAAGGTGCAAAGGAGAGGAATTTCATCGAATTCAGGCTCTTCCTTTCGGTTCAAGCACTTTTTTGACATGAATGATAGTCTGATGAATATGCTGACGCACTGCATTTGCTGCACGCACGGGATCGTTGGCTTGGCAAGCGGCAAGAATCTCACGATGTTCTGCGTCAAGACGCAGGGCATCTTTCGGTACATCAGCGGCAGCATAGAGATGATTGTAGGCAAGCGACGCATTGCGTAATTCCTCAATCATCGTAAGCAGTCGTGAACGTCCTGCCAAGCGATACAAGTCCAGATGGAACTGTTGATTCCGCTCAACATAGCGAACTGGGTCGCTGGTCGCAAGCATTTCATCAAGAATGGCAACCAGCGGAGGAGCTTCCTGAGTTTGAAAGTATTCGGCAGCTTTCGCGGCGGCGAGCATCTCCAGGGCCATACGAATTTCGTAGTGTTCGATCAGATCCTGGACGGTTGGCAAGAAAACAGTGACGCCTCGATGGATGTCAATCTGTACTAAGCCATCACGTTGCAACAATCCAAATGCCTCGCGCACGGGAGTCGTACTGACACCAAAGCGTTGCGCAATCTGCGCCTGAGGCAACTTGGTTGCTGCTGGAAGCTGTCCTGTGACGATTTCTTGCCGTAGTGCATTCGCAATCTGCTCCGCTATCGTCAGCTTGGTCAGGATGGTCGTTGAGCTGTCCTTTCCTGTTTGAGCAATCAAGTTTACATACTCCATTCTAGTTCCGTCGATTACCAGGTAGCTGAGCAAAGGCCAGAAGAAAAGCCTTTGCCACGTTGGTAGCCTACTTCATTATCTTCCTCTTGACAAATACATCATGCATTGTGCATAATATACAATATTCCAGGGGAGTTTGTCCAGCCTGACAAAGGCAATCTCCTATCAACGAGGATAAAAATAGTTGAGATAACGGATAAACGGTACTACAGAAAGGGAACAACCATGACAAGTCAATCTATCAGCATCGGTGCTGGTAACGTGAAACTTTCAGGGCGCTTTCTTCCCGCGACGAATGGACAGCCACGAGTACTCCTCGTTGCACTTCACGGTGGAACGTACACAAGCAAATATTTTGATACCCCTTCATCGTCATTGTTTGAGTTTTGCGCCTCGTCAGGCTATTCGATCCTTGCTCTTGACCGCCCCGGATATGGAACAGCTACTTCCATTCCCTTTGATCAACTCTCATTCGACAGCCAGGTTTCTATCCTTCAGCAAGCTCTTGAGGAAATTTGGGATAGTTATGGTCAGCAATCGGCAGGGATGTTTTTGATTGGGCATTCGATTGGAGGCATGATTTCCTTGCTGCTCGCGACAGAAAAGCCACATGAACGCCTGATCGGTATGAATATGACCGGTTCGGGTGCGCTCTATAATGAGCAGACCAAAGTAGCCTTTGCGTCTTTAGTTAGTGATGCGCCGACTGTGATGATGGATATAGCAATTAAAATCCGAGCTATGTACGGACCGACTTGGTCTTATCCAGAAGAACAGGCTCACTATGACCCGGAACGTGATGTTCCCACCGCCGCGATAGAACTCGCAGAGGCACAGACTTGGGGCGCACGCCTGCCACAGGTCGCCGCTAAAGCATGCATTCCCGTCCAGTTCATTGTTCCCGAATATGATCACATCTGGCGTGGTGAGCCAGAAGCACTTAACCATGTTGCCGAAATGTTCACCTCCGCACCCTTTGTCGATGTGGGCATACAGCGTATGGCAGGCCATTCAGTGGAGTTACATACCCTTGCTCGTGCTTTTTATATGAAAGTACTCGCTTTCGTCGAAGAATGTATCCTTTATCATTCACAACTTTTGAACCGCTAAAACCTTTCGTATAGAGAGGAATGGTATCCATGCAACTGGTGAGTTACCGATTACATGATCGTACTGATGAGAGCTGGCGTGCCGGTGTGGAACACGCGGGTCTGGTGGTAGATGTTGCATCCCTCTGGGATAGTGGGAGGCGTAAGACGACAACTAAGCAATTGCTCACGGCTGGATCAGCAATCAGCAAGCGAGTTTTCACCCAGGCTCGCGAACAACTTGATGCTGGCCCTGATATACCGGGGGTGTTCCAGTCAGC
>JAJZEJ010000025.1:0-4436 GCA_021828635.1 Chloroflexota bacterium | reverse complement strand
GGGGCCACCGGTACCCGATCCCGATAAAATTATTTGTATTGGCCTCAATTATGCTGATCATGCCAGTGAGGCTGGGCTAGCTCAGTCAGAGGTACCCATCTTTTTTGCCAAGTTCCGCAATAGCCTGATTGGTCCGACCAGTCCTATTCTCTTACCCCGTGCAAGCGATCAGATCGACTATGAAGGGGAATTAGCGGTCATCATTGGCACACGCTGTAAAGAGGTGACTGAGCAGGAGGCTCTCCAGTATGTGGCTGGCTACAGTATCTTCAATGATGTTAGCGCACGTGACCTGCAAATGCAGACAAGCCAGTACATGGCTGGTAAAGCACTCGATACCTTTGCACCGATGGGGCCAGGGATGGTGCTGGCATCTGATATTGCCAATCCTCAGACGCTTCTGCTGACCACCAGGATCAACGGGCAGGTCATACAGCACGCTAGCACTGCCACGATGATTTTTTCGGTGGCTGCCATCATCTCGTTCCTCAGTTCCCTCATGACGCTGGAGCCTGGCGATATTCTTGCGACAGGCACGCCATCAGGAGTGGGCTTCAAACGTACTCCGCCCCTCTTTTTGCGAGAAGGGGATGTCGTGGAAGTCGAGATCGAAGGTATTGGTCAGCTTCGCAATCCTGTGATGCATGCAGGGATGGAAGCAAGAAGATATCTGTAGAAGTAGAGCAAAAAAGAGGTGAGTCCATCTCACAGAAGAGACGCATCTCATTGAGGAGAGGTCTCTCACATCAACAACATCAAAGGAGAAAAGGAATGTCACAGGTATCTGAGAGTAAGGCCAGCGTTCGACCTATTTTACATCACTTCAATTTGAAGACGATCCGCCTGCAAGAAATGATTGACTGGTATGGCATAGTGGTGGGTATGAAGGCAAATTACCAATTTCCAGGTGGTGCCTGGCTCACCAATGACGAAGCCAACCATCGCCTCGCACTCCTTGTCTCACCAGTGTTGAGCGATGACCCCGACAAATTGATGCATACGGGCTTCCATCATAGTGCCTTCGAGTTCCCATCGATGGGCGACCTGCTTGACACCTACTCGCGTCTGAAGGCCCAGGGTATCGAGCCACATGCCAGTCTCGATCATGGCTTGACCACCTCCTTCTACTATGAAGACCCCGATGGGAACAGCGTTGAACTGCAAGCCGACAATTTTGGAAGCTGGCAAGAGTCCAGCGAGTGGATGCGAACCTCGCCACAATTCGTCGCTAACCCCATCGGTATGCCCGTCGATCCCGATCAGATGGTGGCGGCATGCCAGGCTGGTGCCTCTTTCACCGAACTGCACCAGCGAGCCTATAACGGTGAATTCCAGCCCTCTAGCCCTCAAGATTTGCATGTACCGTTAGGCGATCCACGCTCTCCAATCTAGTCGTAGTGGCATGTAGAGAGCGACTGAGGAGCGACGTGTCCAACTACGTGTGCGCCCCTATGCAATCTTTGAGTCGCCTCCACGTTATGTCTATTCAGCAGAGGATGTTGCAGACTTGACACACGATTTTGGTTATCATTTGTCCTGGGAATGGACACGCGGCACATGTATGTTATTTCGGTCCATAGGATATCAAAGCCAATGGCGTTCTATGCAATCCAATTGGAGGCATTATGCACATGTTCGTTCTAATCTCCCGTTTTCAAAAACCATTTGAGGAGGTGAACCGCTCTTTTGCAGAACACAGCGCGTGGGTGCAACGGAACTACGAATCTGGACGATTTCTCGTCTCAGGACGGCGTGAGCCGACAATCGGGGGCATCATTGTGGCGCGAGCATCAAGTGAACAGGAACTTCGTGAGATTCTGACCACAGACCCTTATCAGCAGAGAGGGCTGGCTGAGTACGAGATTTTTGCCTTCGAACCCACCGATTTTCCTAAACGGAGTACCGCATTTGATGCCTTTGCTTCGCAGCCATTGCATGAACCGTCACCCATTCAGAAAGCGACTGACCCGCATACACACGAATGAGGCCATTGATTTCATCGATTGAGCGGTGATGATATTTCCAGTAAGGAATACATCTATGAAACAAACAGGAATTCGCTTGCTCCTCTCCGGTATTTTCATCATTGGAGGCTGGGGGGCATTTAGCAAACCAGGCGGACGCCCCAAACTGGTGGAAGCAGCAGGTATACCATACCCGGAACAGGCGGTGGTGTTGAACGGTGCTATCATGATCCTCGCTGGCCTTCTCCTCAGCCTGGGTATCGCGCCCAGAATAGCTGCGGCCCTTCTGATCGGCAGTATGATCCCGACGACGATTGTGGGACATCCCTTCTGGAAAGAAGTGCCAGGGTCTGAGCGCGAGAAGCAATTGCTCCAGTTTCTCAAGAATCTTGGCTTGATTGGTGGGTTACTGATGGTGGTGGTTGAAAAGCAGGAAGTCAGCGTATAGAAACATGAGTGAAAGGTGCATATATGAAAATCATTACGATAGAAGAACATTTCCAGATTGCCGAGATCAAGAAGGCAGTGGCAAAATATTTTCCTGGTCAAAGTGCATCTCACTTGTTGGGGTACAATCCCCCTGACGCTCCACTGGAAGATATAGGAACTGGCCGCTTGCAGCGAATGGATGCGATGGGCATCGACGTCCAGGTTCTCTCCTACACGCCAGCAGGACTACCGGCTATCCCCGCATCGGAGGCGGTGCCGTTGGTCAGGGAGATCAATGACCAGCTAGCAGCTACTATCCAGACCCATCCAGACCGCTTTGCCGGGTTTGCGACGTTACCGACACCTGACCCGAAGGCTGCCGCCGCCGAGTTAGAACGGGCGGTGCAGAAGCTTGGTCTCAAAGGCGCGATGATTGGTGGACGAACCAATGGCCTTTTCCTGGACGATCCGCTGTTTCAGCCCATTCTCGAAGCGGCAGCGGCTCTGGAGGTTCCCATCTACCTGCATCCGTCGTACCCGCCCAAAGCGGTGCAGGATGCCTGCTATGCCGGTCTCGATCCAGCTGTCAGCGCGAGATTTGCGACTGCTGGCTGGGGATGGCATCTGGAGACAGGCACTCACGCGCTCCACATGATCTTGTCCGGGGTTTTCGACCGCTATCCCGGTTTACAACTTATTCTCGGTCATTGGGGTGAGATGATTCCCTTTTTTCTGGATCGTTTTGCTGAGATGTTAAGCCAGACAGCCAAACATCTGCAACGGCCTATCGCGGACTACTTTTTGCAACAGATGTATGTCACACCCAGTGGGATGTTTACCTTGCCCCCGTTCTTGCTTACCCTGCAAATTATGGGAGCCGAGCGTATTATGTATGCGGTCGATTATCCCTATAGTAAAAATGAGCGCGGCAGAACGTTTCTGGAGCAGGCTCCAATCAGCCCTACCGACAGGGCCAAAATCGCCCATGGCAATGCTGAAAAACTTCTCAAACTGTCATCCGAATGAGGTGGAAAACCATTTCAGGTGAACACGAGCGACTAGCGGTATGTCGTTTTGAGGACTATTGACGCTCGTTTTGCATCGTTGTTTGGTGTGTACCATTTTTCGTGTCCCAGAGAAAGAAAGGCAAGGTGTGGGAACATGAGAGTGGGAGAAACCTTAGTCAGAAGTCAAACTGTTCCTCAGAAGATGGAAGTACTCATCGTCGGAGGCGGTCCCGTTGGACTGAGTGCAGCCGTCGAGCTAGGACGACGAGGTGTGTCATGCTTGGTCGTCGAGCCGAGGCAGGTCGTTTCGCGGCTCAGACCACGCGCCAAGACGACCAGTGTGCGAACAATGGAACATTTTCGACGTTGGGGACTGGCCAAACGCATCCGCGAGGTGGCACCGCTCAAAGTGGACTGGTCGCAAGATGTGGTCTTCTGTACAACTCTGCTCGGTCACGAGGTGATGCGCTTCACCAACTGCCTGGGGCTTTCTCCTCAACGTACCGATCTGTACGCGGAATCGGGGCAACAAATCGCTCAACCTCTGGTTGAGGAGGTGTTGCGAGAGGCGGTCAGCGATCTGGATGCGTGCCATCTTTTGCTCGGCTGGTCGCTGAACTCTCTCCAGCAGTTCGACGGCAGTGTACGGGCGATGATCGTCAATGAGCAGGGTGAACAGCGACAGATCGAGGTTTCCTACATGCTCGGCTGCGACGGATCGCGCAGCGTGGTTCGCTCGGCTATCGGAGCGCACTACGTGGGAACCTCGGATTCGCGTCCGAACTTCGGCATCGTCTTTCGTGCGCCAGGGCTAGCCGAGCAGCAGCCTCATGGCCCGGCAGTTCACTACTGGGTTCTCAACCCGGCTCGTCCTGGCCTCTTGGGTCGGATGGACCTGGAGGATCAATGGTGGCTGATTGCCAATGGTGTGTCACTGGTCTTTGCGCCCATGGCGGCAATCGTCGGGATGGCGTTCGTTCTGGGGCGCGCCGAAGCGCAGGAGAGACTGGAAGGATTGCTTTTTCGGCTGCCGCTC
>JAJZEJ010000044.1 GCA_021828635.1 Chloroflexota bacterium | reverse complement strand
CTTGGCCGAGCAAGGTGGCAAGTTCTCTCATGTTCTTGTAGAGCGTGGTAGCGATCTGACACGCGAACTATCAGAGCGCGGTAGCCAGCTTTCGCAAGACCTGGCGAAACGTGGCGAGGTAATCACGCGCGAAGCGGCGAAACGCGGCGAGGTAATCACGCGCGAAGCGGCGAAACGTGGCGAGGTAATCACGCGCGAAGCGGCGAAACGCGGACGCCAGGCTACTCAGAATTTGGCGAAGCGCACGGAGCAGGTAACAGACCGTGTGGGTGAACGTCCCTTGCTCTTCTGGCTAACCTTTGGCTTTGGCCTGGCTACTGCTGCGATTGCCACCTACCAGATTGTACGTAAGCGGTTCCTACAACGCGAGGCCGAGCAGATTCAGATCATGCAGAACGGGCGGCTGAATGGCTCTTCATCAGTTGAGAGCAGCGCGGCGCGTCCAGCTACGCAGAGTCCCACTATCCAAATAGTGAAAGAGGTGCTGGCATCTCAGGCTCCGCTTGGTACGGAGACGGAGCAATCCACGAAGGCACCAAATGACTATCCGGCTGATAGTCGTGTGCTAGGTCTGGTCAGCAATAAACGTTACTATCCGATTGACACTTCGCTCGATCAATTACGCGCGAATGAGGGTGGTACGCTTGATGTGATCTATTTTGCATCTGAAGATGAAGCCAGGGCGCAAGGCTTTACAGCAGCAGAATAAGCAATCTAGCGATGAAAGGCTGATGAATGATGCAGAAGCGTAAGACGTTTAGTACGATGGAAATAGTCCTGATTGGTGTGTTACTGGGTTCCCTGCTCCTATCCTTTATCCAGGCACGCCAGGAAGAACTCCGCGACGCTTAAATGTAAGAGCCGGTGATGCACATGAACAAATACCCTGTGTTCTGGTGCAACGGACGCGATCAATCGGTCCCTACGCCAGAACACAGAATAATCTGTTCATGTGCATCATCGGTC
Source organism: Chloroflexota bacterium (assembly GCA_021828635.1). The sequence continues at coordinate 1,535 of JAJZEJ010000044.1, read as the reverse complement.
CTTACTAGGCCGCAATAAATGCCTTTGATTGTTCTATTACTTCGTGGTAGCCTGTTATCAGGCACGCCATGGCGTCATCCCACGAGCGGGCGCGTGCATCCTCTAAAGCAGCATTGCCAAGCCTTTGACACAGATTTGTATCCTGCACCAGCCGCGCTAAATATGCCTGATACTGTGCTACCTGCTCATCTTCAGTCATGCCGCGACTATCGAGTAACAAACCTGTACGTTCGTGTGTCACCAGATCGCATACACCCTCGGCTCGCAAGCCTACGACCGGTAAGCGCGAGGCCATTGCCTCCAACACGACCTGCCCAAAGGTCTCTGTCACCGAAGGAAAGGCAAAGAGATCGGCTGAAGCATACGCTTGAGCTAGCTTCTCCCCGCTCAGATAACCGGTAAATGTCACCGGATAGCCGCTCAACTCCTGTTGCATCTCAGCATGTGCGGGACCACCACCCACAATCACCAGATGGCAGTGTTTGTGATTCAGGCCACGATAGGCTTTGAGGAGCAGGCGTAGATTCTTCTCCCACGAGACGCGCCCGACATACAGAATAATTGCCTTGCCCTCCGGTTGTGGAGCTGCGTCTAGCCACGCTGCCCGTATCTCCGCACTACGCCGTCTGGGATCAAAGAGTTGTGTATCGATACCGCGTGACCAGATGCGCAAATGCTCAAAACCCTGAGCGTGCAGCATCGTGGCCGTCGAAGGTGAGGGACAAAAGGTTAACGCGCACTGACTATGGATGAAGCGGTTATAGAGCCACATTGGTTTTGTGAAGAATGAGAAGCCAAAATGCTCACAGTATGTCGCAAGATTCGTATGATAGGACGATATGACTGGAATATCGAGCAGGCGTGCCGCGCCCAGGCCAACTGCGCCCAGAATTACCGGGTCAACCAGGTGGATGAGGTCGGGTCGAAACTCGCTCAAGCGGCGCATAAAGAGAGGGCGAAAAAAGTTAAACTTGAGTTCGGGATAAAAAGGCAAAGCCACGCCAGCTGTCCCGACCACCTCCGCGCCCGCGTACTCCTCCATCCCGCTCTCCGGTCCAAGCAGGAGAGCCTGGTGTCCATTGAGCTGCAAATGCTCTAATAAACGGGCCAGGGTCCGTGTCACACCATCAAGCTTTGGTAAAAAATTCTCGGTAATGATTGCCACGCGCATGGAGTACCACCTGATCTCATAAACACGACCGATGCCACAAACAGATTCTATACATACATCTCATGTATCCCAATAGAACAGTACCACGTTGTAGTTAGTAGCAAGTTAAGCAATCTTTAGGATTATGTAAAGATGTTCCTAAATCGTGGTTAAATGGGATAAGAAAAAAGGCCAATTAGTCCTAAGTGGTGGGCAAAGTGGGCTATCAGGTGAAGTTTCCCTGAGCGGTTCGTTATATGTTAAAGAGCAAGCATATATCGTTTTGTTTCTTTATGCTACATCCATAATGGGGATAAGACGGCCATTCTTGAAAAGAGGCTGTGAAGAAGGTGAGCGAGATGGGGAATTGGTAGAATTTCCCCAT
>JAJZEJ010000410.1 GCA_021828635.1 Chloroflexota bacterium | reverse complement strand
ACACCTCTTGACAGCAAGGGCAACGAGTGGTAACATATGCAATCGCATATATGTGATTTAAGGGGACGTGGGCGTGATGAATCACGTCTCTACTGCATAAGGATTTAAGAAGAAGGGACAGGGAGGATCTTTCCTTGCCGACAATTAATCAATTGATTCGAAAGGGGCGCACACCTAAACAGAAAAAGGTGAAAGCTCCAGCGTTACTGTATTCATATAACGCACTGAAGAACGAAACCTCGCGTCTACGTGGGTCGCCACAGAAGCGTGGTGTTTGCACCCAGGTCCGTACCATGACGCCTAAGAAGCCGAATTCGGCGATGCGTAAGATTGCCCGTGTTCGTTTATCAAATCAGATGGAAGTCACTGCGTACATCCCAGGTGAAGGACATAATTTACAGGAACACTCAGTTGTACTGATCCGTGGTGGTCGCGTGAAAGACCTGCCGAGCGTGCGCTATCACATTGTGCGCGGCACTCTAGATAGTGATGGCGTTTCAAAGCGCCGCCGTGGCCGCTCGAAATATGGGGCTAAACGTCCTAAGCCCGGACAGGCCGCAGCTACAACAAAGGGCGGCAGAAAATAACTCTTAGAGAGGTTTCTCGTGAAACTTCTCTCCGATACCACCTGAACGCCTTCAGGTAGGTCGGTAATCGCTCATCATGTCGGAAACGAGCAATCAGGCCGCGACCGTAGCATGATGGGAGTCGGGTGTCCTCTTGACATGCAAGGTTTGGATAGGTACCCGCGTGTAGGCGTCCGTAGGAGATTGCAGACGAATTGCGTCGCAATCGAATCGACGCCTTTTCTGGTGTCTGGTAACATTCATGACATCAAATGTGTGAAAGATGTTGTAGATGCAGTAAAAAGCAGGAGGCGAAAATTGCCAAGACGTAGGAAAGCTGTTCGTCGGCCCGATGTGCCGGATGCAAAATTCAAGAGCCGCAATGTGGCTCGTTTTACCAATAAGTTGATGCTGGACGGCAAGCGTAGCCTAGCCGAGCGTATTATCTATAATTCGTTCGATCTGATTGAAGCCAAAATGAAGAGGTCGCCGCTCGATGTTTTTGAGCAGGCACTCAAGAATGCTACGCCGAGTATCGAAGTCAAGCCACGCCGTGTCGGTGGTTCTACTTACCAGGTTCCTGTTGATGTACGTCGGGAGCGCGGCAATGCGCTCGCTATGCGCTGGCTCATTCGTGCAGCACGCACTCGTACCGGGCATTCGATGGCAGAGAAACTGGCGAATGAACTCATGGACGCGGCTGCGGGCCAGGGCGCAACCATTAAAAAACGTGAGGAGACCCACAAGATGGCGGAGTCTAACAAAGCCTTCGCTCATTATCGCTGGTAACAATACATCATGCCTAGAGAATTTCCACTCGACAAAACACGAAATATCGGTATCATCGCTCACATTGATGCTGGCAAAACCACCACGACAGAGCGTATCCTTTTCTATACCAAGAAGATTCACAAAATCGGCGAGGTACATGAAGGCGCGGCAACGATGGACTGGATGCCCCAGGAGCAGGAGCGAGGTATCACCATCACCTCGGCTGCCACGACCTGTTTCTGGCAGGATACTCGTATTAATATCATTGATACGCCAGGACACGTTGACTTTACGGTAGAAGTAGAGCGTTCGCTGCGCGTCCTCGACGGCGGCGTCGTGGTCTTTGATGCCGTCGCAGGCGTCGAGCCACAATCCGAGACCGTCTGGCGGCAAGCTAATAAGTATAATGTTCCTCGTATCTGTTTCGTCAATAAGATGGACCGCATCGGCGCGGATTTCTGGCGCACCATCCAGATGATCCGTGATCGTCTGGGTGCGGTTCCCGTGCCGATTCAGATTCCTATTGGTCGTGAAAGTGGCTTCAAAGGCTTTATCGATCTGATCGAGCGGCAAGCTGTCATCTTTACCGACGACCTGGGTACGACATCAGATCGCACCGAAGTTCCTACCGGCATGGAGGCTGAGTTCTCCCAGCAGCGCGAGTTCATGATCGAGCGCATCGCCGAAACCGACGAAGAACTGACCCTCAAGTATCTTGAGGGTGAAGAGATCACGAAGGAAGAGCTGATCGCGGCACTGCGCAAGGCCACCATCGAAAACAAACTGGTGCCTGCCCTCTGTGGTTCATCTTTGAAGAACAAGGGTGTCCAGGCGATGCTCGACGCGGTGATTGCCTATCTGCCTTCGCCTCTCGATATTCCCCCTCCAACAGGTATTAATCCCGATACTGAAGAAATAATCGGGCGCACTGTTAGCGATGATGCACCATTCAGTGCGCTGGTCTTCAAAATCGTGTCCGACCCCTTTGTTGGTCGCCTGGCTTACCTGCGTGTCTACTCCGGCATCCTGACAAAAGGTGGCTCGCTTGAGAATAGCACAAAGGGCAAGTCCGAGCGCGTTGGACGCCTGCTGCGTATGCATGCCAACCATCGTGAAGATATTGATGAAATTCGTGCTGGCGACATCTGTGCCGCCGTCGGCTTGCGCAA
>JAJZEJ010000170.1 GCA_021828635.1 Chloroflexota bacterium | reverse complement strand
CAGATCGACAACTTCCGTGCCATAGATCTGGGCATAGCGTAGGGGCATATGCCCACTGGTCCAACCGCCATATTTTTGGATAACGCTAAGTGGGTTGCCTTGCAGAAACGCATCTTTAGCAAAGAAGTGGCGTAGATCATGCGGTGAGAGCTTGGGGATACCAGCAAGTTTGCCAAGTTCGTGTACACGCTTATAAATACCCTGGCGTGTCATACGCTTCTCTCCATAGCCATAAAAGAGAGGGCCATCAGCAGGAATGAGCGGAAGATATTGTGCGGCAGCACGTAGTGTGGCTGATTTCACTTTCAAAGTATCCTGTGTATGCGACTTGGGACGTTTAACTATCATTGTTCCTTTGCGTACATTGATACTCGTCACATCCAGCGCCACTACCTCGCCAACGCGCAAACCATGTTCACCAAGCAGACACATCAGCAAGGTATCGCGTTCGGTAAGTACAATATCATGCTCACGATAACGGGGAGCATCGGTCGTCGTGTGACGAAGCTCGAAAATATCTTGCGTATCTAACTCAGTCGCATACGTCTTCTTGGTAGACATACGTGGATGAATACCCTGTTTTTTACGTGCTACATCGATATTGGCACCCTCCGCATGTGAATCAGCTTTAACAGCGGAGATGCGTATCCATTCATCAGATGGAATGATGCCACTCTGATAGGCCAGCTTACAGTATTGCCTGATGGTAGAGAGATAGCGTCTAACCGAACTGATAGCATACCCCTTGCGCTTACCGGTGCTGTTATCAGCCGATTGACCATAGTAGAGCCAGCGTCGGAAAAGTTCGATGGTTGATGCCTTCATACCAGCCCAGGCATGAGGATCAGTAAAGAGCGCATCAGCACTGCGCTCAATGCCAGCTGAGGCGAGAAAGCGTGAGAAGACGGCCAGATCATCATGCTGCGCGAGTTGCGTTCCCAGCGATTTTTTGTGTTGATAGTCGTCGAAGACATTACCGCGCACATAACTATCAGCCGCATCTCCCAGACGCGAAAGCGCGTCATCATAGCGAGAGAGGCCATTGCGTCCATCATCAGTAGAAATAATGGCTCGCTTATCATGCTCAGAACTCTGCGACATATGGCTCTATCCATTCCCCATAAAATTTCTTATAGTCTAGATTGCGATACGCTAAAAAATTTTACCCTATATGTGGGGGTAGCAGGGTGATATCGTCAATCATGGTCAGTTCCTCTTTGCTGAACTGAGGCGCATGAATGGCGGCGACATTCTCTTCAATCTGTTCCACTTTAGAGGCACCAATCAGCACGCTGGTGATCTCTGGACGCCGCAGTAGCCAGGAGAGCGACATTTGGGCCAGCGTCTGTCCACGTTCCTGGGCGATAGCATTGAGACGACGTACCTTGCTCAGCGTATCATCAGTGAGAACCTTGTCGCGGTGTTCTTCACCCCACCAGGTACCGGCGCGAGAGTCGGGCGGAACATCCTCACCCAAGTATTTATCAGAGAGCAAACCCTGCGCGAGGGGGCTAAAGGCAATTACGCCAGTTCCAGCTCGCTGTGTGTGGTCGAGCAGGTTATACTCGACATGTCTGTCTAGCAGATTATAACGTGCCTGATGGATGAGAATTGGCGATAAGTGCATCTGCTGTGTCACTTGCACGGCATGTTCAAATTGTGCGCCTGAAAAATTACTCACACCGACATAGAGCGCCTTGCCTTGACGAACAATCAGGTCGAGAGCGGCCATCGTTTCCTCTAGCGGTGTCTCCGGGTCAGGGCGGTGAGCGTAAAATATATCAACGTAATCCAGGCCAAGCCGTTTAAGTGATTGATCTAGACTGGCAACGATATATTTCTTTGAGAGCCATTCGCCATAGGGACCAGGCCACATATAGTAACCGGCTTTGGTGGAGATAATCAGTTCGTCGCGGGGCATATCACGTAGAACAGTACCAACGACACTTTCAGCATTGCCAGGAGGGCGACCATAGTTATTCGCCAGATCAAAATGTGTGATGCCTAGATCAAAGGCGCGATAGAGACAGGCTCGCGCAATTTCTTCACCGCGATAGCCACCAAAGGTTTCCCACGCTCCCAGCGAGACTGCCGGTAGTTTCAGTCCTGAATTACCGCAACGTTGATAGAGCATATGCTGATAGCGATCTTCCGCGAACTGTTCAGCATGTGGATTAGGATTTGACATGGCAAGACACCTTTCCATCTACGATAGGACGAAATTTCGTGTTGACGCTATTTCCTTCACTATACCGCAAGCCGCTTCGTCTGTCCAGATTTTTGACAGGTACCACCAAGTAGTCATAAGAGATAGTTATGACTACTTGGTGGTACCTTGAGTGTGAACCAGACCCATCCTTCCAACGTAGCTAGTCTATAGAGTATACTAATCAGCAGACTACCATGTCGGCCTCTCTCCTGGCAGACGCTGGTTTTCTGGCTTCTGTGGAAAACAGTTATCGGGAGCCGTGAACTGTATGTTCGTCTTGAAACGGAAAGGAATATT
>JAJZEJ010000217.1 GCA_021828635.1 Chloroflexota bacterium | reverse complement strand
ATGTTCATATTTTGTATAGCAATTGTGATTGTATCCGGCTATTATGCTCTTGTCAAAATGCTCTATTTTCGTTACGCTATTGTTAAAGTACATGATCTTTATGTCATGTGGAGACGAGGAGTACGAGGAGTACGAAGCGTCAAGCGTTGCTGCGTACCTTTGATGGAGCGGTTTGCTATTACGGAGGAGATGTATGTCAACAATCTCAATGGAATTGCCTTTATTTCCGTTAAATACCGTCCTCTTCCCAGGCACGGTTATGCCGCTGCATGTCTTTGAGCCTCGTTATCGCCAGATGATCGCGGATTGTCAACGTGAACATAAGCCGTTTGGTATTGTGCTGGTGAAACCGGAGAGCGAACACCTGCACGAGATTACCTACTCGGTAGGTACCATAGCCGAGATTCGCAATCTTGATCGGCTTGAAGATGGACGCTATACACTAATGGCCGTGGGTAGCCAGCGTTTTCGTATTCTGCGTCAGCATTGTGAGAAGCCTTATCTATCAGGCATCGTGGAGACTATTGAAGATGTAGCTGAACCACGTGTGGAGTTGCAAGCTGCGATGCGACAGGGAAGTAGCCTTTTTCATGAGTATCTGGATGTGCTATTGGAGTCTGCGGACGAAGATGATGTTCATACAACGCTACCAGATGACCCGGAGGAACTATCGCACTTCATCGCATATTTCCTGGAAATACAGAATGAGCAGCGCCAACATTTTCTGGAGCTAACCTCAACATTGCAACGTCTACAAGGAGAGATCGCTATTCTACGCCGCGAGGTGCCATTCCTGCGCCAGATGCTGAACCGAACTATGACAACTGAGCGTGCCAGATTAAATTAGGAAAAATGATCTATGACTAACTATGCCAATTTTCGCCAACGTTTAGACGCCGCGTTGCGCACTTTGGATGTACAGCGTGTGAGTGAATTTCTTATAGCCGAAGAACAATGGCAGCCAGGGCTACCCTCTGACCCGGAGTTTGCCATGTGGACGATGATCGCGGGTAGCCCGACCTTGCGTGACCTGCATAGGCGAGCAATTGAATGGCTTTCCACGCATGGTCACGAGGAAGAGGCAAGCATCTTTCAGACACGCGAAAAGAAACCCGGCGGCAAAGCAGCGGGAAAAAGTGGTCGAACGCATCCTACAAGATGATCTCACTTCTTCTGCGGGACCATTTTGAGCATCTGCGGCAAGAGAAAATGCATCCTGATCTGGATTGTCAAGGCGTCACGTAGGCGGCGATAAGCCGCAATCTGCTCTGCTAACGCCAGAGTGGATGAGGGTGGCTCTTCTATGGACCAGAGTTGGTGCCGACCAGCACCAGGGATAATTGGTCAGGTATCGCTAGCTCCACTACAGAGAATGATGCCTTCATCCCAATGCATGCCAAATACTGGCTGAATAAAACGCTCTGCTGGAATGGGCATAATATCCTGTTCGTGTAGCACCTGCTCTACAATGTCTTTGCTCTGTTTGTCCTGTGATGGCGTACTCCAGACCTCGAAACGATCTCCTGCGTGATGAGCGAGCAGGCTTGCTGCAAGCAAAGCGCGACTTGAGCCGCGAGCGCACAGAAAGACAACACGTTCTACCATGACACCTCCTGATGCAAATAGAGCGGATTGTACCCGCGAAGATCTGCTTCGCGGGTACATCGCTGGTTATGCCTCAACCTTCTTTTTGAAATGAGCTACCAGGTCTTGTTGCACATTCGCTGGTACCTCTTCATAGTGAGAAAACTCCATTGTGAAGGTGCCGCGCCCTTGCGTGATAGAACGCAGATCGGTTGCATAGTGTAGCATCTCGGCCTGTGGAACAGTAGCCGTGATGCGTTGCATACCACCACCGATAGAATCCATGCCCATCACGCGCCCGCGTTTAGTGTTGATATCGCTCATCACGTCGCCCATATGGCCCTCTGGCACTGTGATGACGACGTTCATCACCGGCTCCAGCAGAACCGGGTTAGCGAGCGGTACGGCTTCTTGCATGCCGAGTGAGGCCGCAACCTCGAATGATTGTGCCGAGGAGTCTACCGGATGATATTTACCATCGACCAGCGCCACCTTGACATAGACCATTGGATGGCCCGATAGGAAGCCTCGCTTGAGTGATTCACGCACACCTTTTTCTACACCAGGGATGAACTGGCCGGGTACCACGCCGCCGACGATCTTATCTTCAAAGACAAAGTTCTGCTCGCCATCATGGGGTAGTGGCTCAATCTCCAACCAGACATCACCAAACTGGCCATGACCACCGCTCTGGCGCTTGTGGCGTCCGTTGGCGCGTGCCTTCTTGCGAATAGTTTCGCGGTAGGCGATACCCTGATCGTGTACCTCAAGATCGACGCCATATTTGCGTTTGATGCTCTCGACAACGATCTGGATATGCGCCTCGCCCATGCCTGAAAGCAGTGTCTCCGCCGTCTCAGGGTCGCGTGCGACGCGCAACGTGCGATCCTCTTCGGCGATACGGGCCAGCGCGTTGCCCATCT
>JAJZEJ010000034.1:4361-11076 GCA_021828635.1 Chloroflexota bacterium | reverse complement strand
GCCTGCACTTGAGAAGGTACTGAGCGAATTTGGCGCAAAAGATAAAATTTCTGTTATAAACAAGACTGGCAAAGATGCCCGCACATTACTTATTAAATGTGCAAGTCCGCTTGGCTATCTCCGTTGGGTATCATTGAAGCATGATCTGGCTCTCACGTTTGAAAAGCTGAGTTTTGATAAGTTTGTCGATAAGGACGATCTGACAATAGATACAGCGAAGATGATAAAGACAGTAAAAGAGAAATCGCAAAAATTGGGATTGATAGACGCTGATATACAACAGAAAATGGCTCAGGTGCAAAAAGATACACACGATTCATGGCATATCTGCTGCGGTCATGATCTCGTATGCATTTTGGCGCTGGGATTGCGCAAGGCGCTCGGTTCACATAGCACAGGGGAGGTCGAGCCAGATATCGTTGAAAAATGGTTACGGTTGGCGTATGAACGCTCTTTCTTCATAGAGACAAGATTATATACTGCAATCAGACAATGGGAACAGGATAATCATCCCTTTGTTATCCTGTTCCCTGTCCAAGCTAACTAATACTACGCTTTCGCAGCCGCACGTTCATTCCTGGAACGCGCCATATCCTCACCATCTCCCTCGCCGCTCACTTGCTCTCCCTGTATAGTCACGGGTTCGAGCGCGGCGTTGAGTACGTCGCGGATGTCGGTGGCGAAGACGAAGTGCATCTGCTCGCGTAGCTCTTTGGGCAGGTCTTCAAGCAGGTCCAGTTCGTTGCGTTTAGGCATGATGATGGTGCGGATGCCTGAGCGATAGGCCGCCAGCACCTTCTCTTTGATACCACCAATCGGCATCACCCGACCACGCAGCGTGATCTCGCCTGTCATAGCTACGTCGGAACGCACTTTGCGCCCACTGGCAAGCGAGACCAACACCGTCGTCATCGTCACACCAGCCGAGGGACCGTCCTTTGGGATAGCTCCCGCCGGGACGTGGATATGGATGTTCTGCTCCTCGAAAACGTTCTCTGGCAAACCCAGTTCTTTGGCGTTGGAACGCACATAGCTCAGCGCCGCCATCGCCGACTCTTTCATGACATCACCAAGCTGGCCGGTCAGCGTCAACTGGCCCTTGCCGGGCATGGTAGCCGCCTCGATGAAGATGATCTCACCACCTACCGGCGTCCAGACCAGGCCAGTGGCGATACCAGGGCGGTCAATGCGCTCAGCCGCCTCCTCGAAGAAACGTTGACGGCCCAGCAGTTCAGGTACCTGTTCCGCCGTGATATGAATAGGCGGTTGCTTGCCCTCAGCAATCTGCTTGGCAACTTTGCGACACAGCGAACCGATCTCGCGCTCCAGGCTACGCACCCCAGCTTCACGGGTATAATCACGGATGACACGCCGAATAGTAGCGTCATCCATGCTCAATTCGTCCTTTTTGAGACCATTGGACTCAATCTGCTTGGGCAACAGGTAGTTGCGTGCGATATGTAACTTCTGCTCCTCGGTGTAGCCGGAGAGTTCCAGTATCTCCATGCGGTCGCGCAGAGCTGCCGGAATAGGTTCCAGTGCGTTAGCCGTCGCAATAAACATAACTTTCGAGAGGTCGAAAGGCAGGTCCAGGTAGTTATCGCGGAAATTGTAGTTCTGCTCCGGGTCCAGCACTTCAAGCAAGGCTGAGGAGGGATCACCGCGCCAGTCCGCGCCGACCTTGTCCACCTCGTCCAGCATAATCACGGGATCATTGGAATCGACGCGGCGCAAGGTCTGGATGATGCGACCGGGCATGGCACCGATATAGGTGCGGCGATGACCGCGAATTTCGGCTTCATCGCGGATACCACCCAACGACATACGAGCGAACTTGCGCCCCAATGCATGCGCAATCGAATGACCTAGCGAGGTTTTACCAACGCCCGGCGGGCCAACAAAGCACAGAATTGGCTCGCGGTTCAACTGACGTAACGTCTCTTGCGATGTTTGTGATTGCGCGAGTTGCGTTGCCTCGGTCTCCCCATCTTCTGCGCTAGCAGTCGCCTCATGCTCGCGTTGCAGCTCTTCGGCTTTACGCTGCTCTTTCAAACGTCGCACAGCCAGGTATTCTAGAATGCGGTCTTTGATCTTTTCCAGATCGTAGTGGTCTTGATCGAGAATCTGACGCGCACGCGGCACGTCAATCTCCTCGCCGGTACTCTTGCTCCAGGGCAGGCTGACCAGCAGTTCGATATAGGTGCGAATGATGCTGTATTCCGGCGAAGCGGTGGGCATCTTTTCCAGGCGTGAGAGTTCACGGTTAGCCTCTTTGAGCGCCTCTTCCGGCATCCGCGCCTCATCGATCTTGCGCCGCAGCTCATTGATTGTAGCCTGCTCTTCACTCTCCTCTCCCAATTCGCGCTGAATGGCTTTGAGCTGTTCGCGCAGCAGGTATTCACGCTGCACCTTGCCCATCTCTTCCTGGGCGCTGGTCTGAATCTTCTTGCCCAGTTCGAGAATCTCCAATTCGTGCGCCAGGAAGACGCTGAGTTCTTGCAGTTTCTCGCGCACAGAGTCCAATTCGAGCAATTTCTGGCGCAATTCCAGGTCCATTTGCAGGAAAGTGGCAATCACATAGACGACCTGGCGTGCCTCTTCCAGATTGAGCGTCGCCGCCGCAACGCCTTCCGGCACGTTTTGCACGAGAGCGACGAGGCGCTGAAAGTAAGCGATGACATTGCGCTTCATGGCCTCCGTCTCGTTATCGCTCTCCTGCATCTCCGGTCGAGGCGTGATATGCGCAACGAGGAAGGGCTTTTCTTGCGTAAACTCGCCGATCACGACGCGCTCCAGACCCTGCACTACAATCTGAATGGTGCCATCTGGCATGCGGAACATACGGACAACGCGCGAGACGGTGCCTATCTTGAAGATGTCATCAGGGCCAGCTTGATCCATGCTGGCATCCTTCTGCGCGACCAGTACCACCATACGGTTGCTACTCATCACGTGGTCTATCAGGCGCAGCGAGCGTTCTTGTCCCACACCAAGAGGCTGCACCGAGAAGGGGTAGATAACCGTGTCTTTAAGCGGCAGAACAGGTAGAACGTCGGGAATAGTAAACTGTTCTTCATCATCCCCATGCAAACTATGCTGCTCCCCCTCTTCCGCCTCGCGTGCTTCACGCCCCTCACGCACCTCACGCCCCTCACGTTCCTCGCGGCGTGCGGCAGCCGAGCGGCGTGGGCGACGTGGACGCGGCGTTTTCGTGCGCTCAGCCGGAGTTTCCACTTCGGCATTTTCGCCACTCTCAGTCCCTGTTATCTCCACTTCAGGAGACGAATTTTGTGCATTTTCTACATTATGAGCATCTTCATGTATCTGTTCTACTGTGGTATCGTGAATCTGATCAGTCTGCTCTGTCGGCTCTGCCTGCACAATCTCTTCTGGTCCGATATGCTGTTGTACTCTATCTTCTTTCTCCATAACACGTTTCCACTCTGGCATTGAGTTATATTTATTACTGGTTGGACTCGCCATGTTGAATGTATACCCGTTCGGGTTTGCTCGCGGGTAACTTGGGCAGATCCACCCAGAGGAATCCATTTTCATAGCGTGCGCTCACTGCTTCACGCTCAACCGGATAGGGCAAAAACACCTCGACCCGGAATGGGCCATAGCGAATCTGAGCTTCGTGGTAACTGAGGTTCTCATATTCATTATGCTGATCCTGCCGATCACCGCTAATGACCAGAGCATCCTCATAAAGAGTAACCTCGATGTCCTCTTCTTTCATTCCAGCCAACTCTACTTTGACGGTCATCATTTCGCTCGACTCTAGAATATCCGCCAATGGTCGCCATGTAGTCGAATGATGCAAAGTAGCTTGCTGGCTTTGACGTAGCGCATCTTGCAACAATTGCTGATAATGCCGCTCTAGCTGCTGTTGCGAGCCTTCATGTGAACCCTCATTATAGCGATAGGTCACGTACCGATAGCGCATCCGCATAGTTCATTACCTCGTACAAAAGTGGGTAGCAAAGACGATTTCTCTTGCGCGAACGGCTACCGGCTAAGCAAGCGGTAAGTCTTTTTCACCATTAGCGAGCGCCTTTTGACACTCTGGACAGAGGTACTCAAATTCAGACTTACTATCTGAGTATACATCGCTCTGGATCACACGAGCATAGCGTAAACGGGTCGCTTTGCCACAACGCGAACAGGTAACATATTGTTGCGAGAGGGCGGTGCGTTGAGTGCCGAGAATATCTTCCTGCATGGACTACCACCTGTCTTTCTGTCTGTACCGTTTGGGAATGACGAAACAAGAATGAACCTGTGAGAGCAGGTTTATCGTATCCGAATTATAAGATATAGACCATGTCAGCCAAGAGAAACTTGGGAGAAAAGACCCGTTTTGAGCGGGCTGACCCTCTTGATTATGGCACGAGACGAGAGAAATTGCAAGGGGCGTCGCGGACGCGGTAAACCCGGTTCCTACGGAGCGTTTGACGAGTTCCAGTGGATATGCTACTATGTTTTTATACTCTTCGTCGGTGTTTCCTGACGTGCGATATCCTGAAAAGCTGTACATCTAGTGCGGAATTAAGCAGGACGAGCTGAGCATTGCTTCAGCATTGTCCCTATGACAACGAGGGCAAAGAGTAACATGGTCACGCAAGCGATCAAGCGTTGGCTCCAGAGTCTGTTCGCATGGTGGCCCTGGAAGCGATCCCCAGAGACTGACTACGTCCACCCCATCGGTGCAGTGAGCAAAGGGGCGGCGTCAGAGTCTATTTTACGGACAACTGTTGATGGGTCTGTATCACAACCAGGGGCAACCTCTGTTGCAGTTGAACATGCCGATGGAACGGTCCCACCAGAGACCAACCGGTCAACGCCCAACGAACGACCAGGAAGTTTCGTCCCCCCTATTGCGTCTGAAGAGAAACCACCAACACCATTCTCAACGCCAGCCAATGCAGATAAAGCGGCTGCGCCTGGTGATTCAGCAGAGGCAGAGCATAAAGAGACACCAGCCCCTACTTTCGAGCAGCAGCTAGCATACTTGCGCTACCTTGTACGCCAGGGCGTTGTCAACGAAGGTTTTGAACACGGCAAAGAGCCGGAGCAGTATAAGCATTACGGGAAATGAATCTTTAAGGAGAGAGATATGGCATTGCAGCTCTTCGATGTGTCGAAGAGCTGCAATGCCATATCTCTCTCCTATCTCTATGCCTCAGCCTGCAAATTGAACAACTCGGTTTTTCATCGTCAAGCGTTTTCTTATTCAGAGTAAAATGAATACCTCTACCATTGTACTTCAAGAGGGCCGCGAGAGGTTCCGTTGCGCAACCTGATGCCCACAAAATTAGACGGCTTTGACACTATCGATATAATAAAAGACATCCTGCATATATCAGGCTCCATGCCAGGTGCCGATGCTTCCAAATTATCTGCAAATGTAGGAGTAGAGGAGACAAAGATCGTGGCGATAGTACAAGATACAACACAACATAACACAGCAAACACACCCGATTTTACGCACAGTGATGCACGCATTAGCGAGTTACTGGAACATGTGCGCGAAATCTCAGCGATAGGTGAGCTAGGCGCTCTCACAGGCTGGGATCAAAACACGATTATGCCCGAAGGAGCCAGCGAGGTACGCGGTGCGCAGATGGCGGTTGTGCAGGGTCTACTACACGAGCGGTGGACCAATCCTAAACTTGGTAGCCTGCTCAGCACGCTAGAAGAGGTCGTGCAGGGTCAGACCTTTACCGATGCGGATCGCGGTCTGATACGCGAAGCGGCCCGTAATCATAAGAAGTATAGCAAACTGCCGCGCAGCCTGGTAGAACAGATGGCACGAGTGGAGGCAGGCAGTTTCGATGCTTGGCGGCGAGCGCGGGCCAACAATGACTTCGCTTCGTTTGCTCCGTGGCTCACGCGCACCATCGCCCTCCAACGCGAGGTCGCTGATCGTCTAGGCTATCAAGAGAGCCGCTACGATGCGCTGCTTGACGAGTACGAGCCAGGACTGACGATGAGCAGAGTTGAGAGCCTGTTCACACCTGTGCGTGAGTTTAGTACGGCGCTGCTCAAACGTATTCAGGCCAGCGGACACACGGTTGATACTGCGTGTTTGCACGGCGATTTCCCTTCGGACAAACAAACCGAACTTTCTATCGAGATACTCAAACGCATGGGCTATGATTTCGCACGCGGCGTCATCGCGCACTCGGCGCATCCCTTCACCACCGGTATCGGCAGTCCCTTCGATGTGCGTGTCACCATTCGCACAAACCGGCGGTGGCTGCAACAGTCTCTGATGGCCGCCATTCACGAGGGCGGACACGCGCTTTATGAGCAAGGTAGCGCGGTAACGTTGGTGCAAACGCCTGTTGTGGGTGGTGCCTCAATGGGCATCCATGAGTCGCAGTCGCGTCTGTGGGAGAACGGCATTGGGCGCTCCGAAGCCTTCTGGCGCGGTCAATTCGATATTGCGCGGCGCATCTTCCCAGAGCAATATGCCAATGTCGATGCAGCCACCTTCGCACGCGCCCTCAACCACGTCGAGCCGAGCTTGATTCGCGTCGAGGCTGATGAAGTGACCTATAACCTGCACATCATCATTCGCTTTGAGTTGGAGAGGTTGATGGTTAATGATAGCGTAGCCGTCGAAAGCCTGCCGCGCCTATGGAACGAGAAATACCGCGATTATCTGGGTATCACGCCGGATAGCGATAGCGACGGCATTCTGCAAGACGTT
>JAJZEJ010000034.1:0-4351 GCA_021828635.1 Chloroflexota bacterium | reverse complement strand
ACGAGTGGTTTCGGCTACTTCCCGTCTTACACACTCGGCAACCTTAATGCGGCGCAAATTCTGCACACGTTGCGCGAGGCCATACCGAACTTCGATGAGACACTGGCGCAGGGTGATACCAGTCCCATCCTGACCTGGTTGCAGCAGCATATGTACAACGTCGGTGCCATCTATCAGCCCGACGCACTCATGCGGCGCGTCACCGGCGCGACCCTCAACCCGGCCTACTTCACCCACTACCTGACCAGCAAGTTCGAGCAGATTTACGGTCTGGTATAATCTGCATAGTATCCATCACATGATATCCGTTGCAGAGTGTCCATTACATGGCACCCACCAGGGGTGTCACTACATGTATATCTCGCCACCGAGGGCGCACGTTAGATGTAGTGACACCCCTGGTGGGTGCCATGCCCACTTCATGCTCACCGGTTTCTGCATACCTTCTTGTGGATGCCGTATCCACCCCTCATCTAGCCGCCTGTTGGTGGAGGTGTTGAACCGCTAGTTCCAACGGTCGGCAATATTGTCGGTGATGGTGTGATACCTACCGTCGGCGAGGGTGTGGTACCTACTGTCGGCGACGGCGACGGCGTGGTGCCTACTGTCGGTGACGGCGACGGTGACGGCGACGGCGTGATGCCTACTGTCGGTGACGGTGATGGTTTTGGCTTTGGTGTCGGCGTCTTGCCTGTTGTGGGTGTTGAGCCATTGACATTACATTGGGAGCAATTGACAACAAACAGCGTTACCTGTTGCCCGGCCTTGAGTGCCTCACCGGGCGCGGGGTCTGTCGTTTTCACAATATCGTTGCCCAGCGTCGGATCGGTGCCATCACTTTGTAACGTATATGGAATACTAGCGTTTGTCAATGTGGCTTCAACAGAGACAAGCGGTTGATTGAGCAGACCAGTTGGCACGGTTGCCTGAACGGTTGGTGTTGTATTCGGACAATTGCCAAGATTGACAGAAATATCGGTACCAGCCTGCGTCGTAATGCCTTGATCTGGATATTGTTTGACAACACAATTGCCCTGATTACCACTAGCGGCCACAACAATATTGAGATGGTCGTTTTGTACTATCACTCTGGCTTGACTGAGCGTATCACCGCTTAGATTAGGGACCACGACCGTGTTAGATGGGGGCGGCGTAGATGGCCCCCACCAGGGCAAGCTAATGAAGTGCAGCATGTACGCGAGATAGATACTAAAACCTAGCAGGAGCAGCGTGGCAAGTAAAATCAGCACCGTAATCACGCTGGCGAAGCGCGATTCGCGTTGATCTTGCACCACACCGGTGCGAGAAAGCGTCCCGCGCTGAAACGGGCGTGTAGAGCCGGTACCAGCCACATCCTGCATGGGTTGCATGGGTGGATAGCCACCAAATGACTGGCCCTGCTCAAGTTGCGCTGTCGGTGCATCACCTAGAGTAGGGGCTGCGTATGTACCATTACCGTTGTTTGTTGGGTCGTATGGGGGCATCGATGGCGGAATTTGCTGATTGGGGGATGAGATCGAACGCGCTCCTCCATTGCTGTAATCTGGCCTGGAAGGCGCGGGACGCGGTGGTATCGGCGCATGATTCGCGCCACTATTAGCGATAGTTTGTGGCCCACTGGAGCTAATCATCGGTGGTAGGCCACGCCCCGTCTCATTCTCACCAAGCTGCTCCAGGGTTTTCGCCAACACATTACCATCACGGAAGCGCATATCTGGTATTTTCTCCAAACAGCGCAAGATAACGTCCTCCAGTGAAGGAGGAATATTGGGATTGATCTGGCTCGGTGGTAGCGGCGCATCTTGCAAATGTTGCATAGCGACCGCGACGGGCGTATCACCCTCGAAGGGAGGGCGTCCCGTCAACATTTCGTACATGACAATGCCGAGTGCATAGACATCAGCAGCCGGTGTGACGATCTCTCCTTGTGCCTGCTCTGGGGCGTAATATTGGACGGTACCGAGCGTCATGCCTGTGGTCGTCAGGCGCTCCGCGTTCATATCCTGGTAGACGCTGGCAATACCGAAATCGGTAAGTTTGATAGAGCCATCGCGCCCAATGAGAATGTTTTGAGGTTTCACATCGCGGTGAACGATGTTGCGACGATGAGCCGCGCCCAGGCCCATTGCGACATCGTGCGCGATGATCATTGCGCGTTCCACATCCAGAATACGGCGCGAACGCAGGTAGCGGCGCAGATCGGAGCCGTCGATCAGTTCCATCACGATGAAGTAATTGCCATCGGTATAGCCATAGTCATAGACTTGCACAATATTGGGATGCGTCAGAGACGAAGCCGCTTTAGCCTCAAGTTGAAAACGGGTCACAAACTTGGGGTCTGTGCTATATGCCTCGCGCAGTATTTTAATTGCTACGGAGCGATCCATGCGCAAATCACGCCCCCGATAGATCACAGCCATACCGCCGCGACCTATGGTATCCTGTAACTGGTATCGCTCACCCAAAACTTCGATTTGCATAGTTCTCCGCACTTACAGGCGACATTCAACCGTGTTCGCTCCTGCGACTCTATTCTAACGCATTTTGCGACAGAATGGAACACTTTACACTGCATAGGTACGAATTGGTTCATTGCTACGGACGCGATCAATCGGTCCCTACAGACACGATACATGGGTTATGGACGCAATGAACCGATTCTTACCATTTCTCGGCAGCGAGGCCCGCTACCCGTTCATCACCAACCCGTCTAGTGATGCGCAACGTATCCATGTATTCGAGCAGGGGTAGGACGTACTTGCGCGTCGCGCCTAGTACATCGCGGGCTTCCGCTGCCGTCATCGTTTGGTGGATACGTAGATAGTGTACTAATTTTATGATGGCCTGGTCACAGGTCTCTTTCAGAAAAAGAATATTGTCGTTTAGTTTTACCAGTCGTCCCTGCTCAATCAGCGCGGCCACAATCTCGCTACCCACGCTCTCTTCTGCTTCCGCCCGTCCGGGCGGCGCAAGCGGATTCGCTTCAAAGAGCCGCAGAAGCCGCTCAACCTGCTGTTGCTGTTCCTGTTTGAAATGTGGCTCAAACCCTGGTAAGCGAATAAGACTGCCACTACTGGCCGGGGTAGCCGCTGAGCCTGTCACGGCCTCAAGATAGCCCTCAGCCTGTAATACAGGGAAGACCAGGGTTGCCACTTTGGGAGAAAGCCCTGATCGTGTTCGCCATTCCTCTTTCGAGAGTCCACTACGCAGTGGGTAATGCTGATGGTAGTCACTCAGCATGTGTGTCGTCTCTTCAACTATTTGCTCCCACACCGGCTGCGCGAACCAGAGTCCCTCTGCTTTCTCTGCACCCTCAGCGCCTATCTGGCATACTCTCCTCTCTGATAATAACGTCGTCAGCGTCTGGAGTGTCACATCACTAGCCAGATTGCACTGTTTAGCTATCTCTACAAGTTCGTACCCCTGGAAACGTGGGACCGCTTTCGAGCCTGTCGTGCCACGATTGCCGCCACGGCGTTGCAACGCTGCCAGCACCAGTTCTTCTGGCGCTCCTTGTGAGAGCCGTTCAAGGTTTTCCAGAATAGGAGCTTGCAGGCGACGATGATAGCGCGGCGACACATCGACGACCTCACCGCCGCCAATCGTCATGCTTGGCGAAGGGATGCGCAAGATAAAGCGGTCCCGCCGCGCTACCACGGCAGGCTGGCTCAGACGCAATTGCGCCCATCCACTTTGCCCCGGTTGCAACTCATCTGTATCAAGTAAACGTACACGAGCCGGAATCTCTTGCGCTCCGCTATAGACATCTACCTGGGTGTTGTGCTGGAGCGCACGCGGCGCGTCGGCCAGCAACTGGATACGCGCATCAAAAAGCATCGTGCTACGCAACTGGCCGGGCAAAGCCGCCACATTGCCGCGCTCGATCTCGCTACGAGGCACGTTAGCAACATTGATAGCAACACGGCTCCCTGGCTGCGCTGTCTCGATCTGCTGTCGATGTGTTTGCAAGCTACGCACGCGCGTCTTGATGCCGACTGGCAATAACTCGATCTCCTGCCCAACCTTAAAATTGCCGTCCAGCAATGTACCCGTCACCACTGTGCCAAAGCCAGTCATAGTAAAGACGCGATCTACCGGCAAACGGGGGCGTCCAATATTCTTGCGCCCCTCGGCCTCTTGCAGCAGTGTATCAAGGTGCGCTACTAGAGTTTTGAGACCTTGACCAGTATAGGCAGAAACCGGTAGGATTGCCGAGTCTGCCAGGGTGGTCGGTTTCAGCAATGCTTCAACCTCTTCGCGGACCAATTCCAGCCACTCGTCATCGACCAGATCGGCTTTTGTCAGAGCTACGACACCACGCGGGATGCGCAACAGGTCCAGGATAGCAAGA
>JAJZEJ010000818.1 GCA_021828635.1 Chloroflexota bacterium | reverse complement strand
AACAGTGACTATAAATCCTGCTTCTACAAGCGCGATTGCGTCGCGCATCACACGAGGGTCGGTTTTATGTACATAATGCATACAAACTTTGATTGGGCCTCTGATTGATATTGCTTCCTCATTTACTGGTATCTCTAAATTTGCTAGCTTCTTCACATTGATACTCCTAATAAATATGATCCTAATGGACCACTTCTGCATTTTTACGGTTTAGCCGCACTGGTTGTTGATGCAGATAACGTACAAGAAACGGAGAGGTGATCAGACCAGCAATCAGCCAAGCGAGTTTGGCCATTTGGCCTGACCATCCATCTATACTTAAACTGTTGATGGTTATCGTGACGAGAGCAGCTATCCCACCCCCAAGCAGCGGACGATAGCGAACATCAATAGCTCGCCAGATACGCCACGAAGACCAGAATACATAACCCAGCAGTAAAATAAATATCAACATGACAGGAATCCCTGCCATTGCTCCCAACTCCAGGAAGGAATTATCCGGCTCTGTCAAAGGAGTAAGCTGTGCCGGCACTATGTAAGGCATTGAACGTGTCAAATATGCTTGCAGACCCAGGCCAACACCAGAGAGTGGGTACGCCTCAATGACCCGAATAGCCGTTTGCCAACCTCCCAGGTGCAGCGATGACTCATTATTAGCGCTAGCATGAGATAGTTGCAAGGCTAGCTGCGAGGAAAAAACGGTGAACACTATCACTGTCAGTAGGGCTATGAGCGTAAGTAGCAGCACACTAGAACGTATCTGTCCGACGAAGATCACAAAGGCCAGCAAACCTATGAGCAGGCCTATCCAGGCTCCTGTACTGTAAGTGAACATTAAAGCCAACAGGATCAAGAGCGTTTCCAGGAGATAGATCATCTTTGCCCAAAACTGCTTACTTTCCATAAATAGCCCTAATGGAAGGAAAAAACTGAGGGCAAGAAAAGTTGCGTTCCCATTCGGATGGCCGAGAAACGAACCAGCGCGAGATATCTGCGCACCCAGGTTTTGGACAAGGAGATATGAGTTTTGAGCAAGGGCTGCTTCGGCACGCGCAGATTCAAACAAAAACTTTCCAGTGGTTGCCTCAATCATCGTATGGATAGCGACGAACGTCACAAATATTGAAAGCAATTGAAACACACGCCGCACAGCCGAAATATCTTTGGCAACGATATTGCCCAACCAGAACATAATGAATGCACTGAGAATAAAGCTTGGATAAAAGGTGTCAGCATCATAGAGGTCGAGCGCACCCTTTATCGCAGGATAGATAGTCAGGATGAGAAATAGTATCCAGAGCCAGATCGCTCGAGGCTTAATCCAGGGATGCTTTGCAGAGCGTCCAAGGTAGCAGACAGAGAGCATTACCAACTCCATCAACAATGATACCACTCGGAAGTCGAGATAACAGTCAACCAATATCCAAACAGCAATAATAAGAGCCATCATTAGTTCATCGCATCTGAATATTATAATAAATCCCACAAATATGGCACAAGCAGCTACAATACTATAAACAGGATTGTGTAAACTCAATGCAATAGCTAAGGGAGAAGCAACTACTATTGCCAGGAATAATAAAATAGAAGATGGAGATATCTGCTCTTTCATTGCTTCCCAATGATGATTTATATTTAGTGCATCTCTCATTATATCTATAGCTTTCTTTCTATTTATTATCTATAGTTTATTTACACGTGTAATCAATACCAACATTCAAGTCTCCTGTCAAGGCTCCAGAGAATTGTTCAGTGTTGTTACTTTGAGATAGTAACCCATGCTCTTTGTTAACTACAAGTACACATGACGGAAGTACTATTTGCATTACAACTATTTGTTGAATACCCGCCTGGCGCTGTAGCAAATAATGATATTGCCGTTGATTGGAGCTATCTTTGGCAACACTGTGATTAGCCCACGTCAAAGTGATAGTTCGCGTCTGCCCATAAACAAGGGTAAAGAAGCCAGTCCACACTCTACGCCCAAAGGCAATATTTGAACCCTCTGGTTGCCAGCCTTGCTGTGAGAGCAGCGAACTGGATGTGGGTACATAGACACGCACATAATCTCGGTACAAACCAGAACCATAAACATCCCCTGCCGTTGCCCAGCTATAACTAAGCGTCGTGTGATGAACAACGTTGCCATTGCGATCAATAGTCACCTGGTCGTTTATAGTAGAGGTGATCTGATTATTCGCCTTGTCGCCCCCAACATTCGCATCAACGACGAAGAGGCTATCCCCACTTGGAGACTCAATCGTATCTGCCAGGTGATTACTCAATAAGATATTCTCAGCCGCATTCGCGTTAAAGTAGGATTGCACATCTTTCGACTGCACGGCATGCACAAAATCTTTCATGAGAACGGGCAATGCCGAAGAGGGTAATGCCTGAACACGTGCTAACAGGCGTTCACCCAGCAGCTCAGTGAAGTATTTGCGCTGTGATGAATAACCATCCGGCGACGGAATAAGATCGCTGCCTGCTGTACTGCTCAACTGATGCAAGT
>JAJZEJ010000310.1 GCA_021828635.1 Chloroflexota bacterium | reverse complement strand
CTCGCTCCGCAAGAATCGCTTTTCTATTATCACAAAGCTCACGTACTGGAACAATTGGGACGGCTAGCTGAGGCTCAACGAAGCTATGACGAGGCTAGACGCCGTGAATGTAAAGAATAAATTGTTTATTCATACAGATCAGCAATGCGGAAAGTACCCATGCGGGAGCGCAAAGCGTTGGTCAGTTCGACCAGGTGCGTGAGCGACTCCTGCATTTCACGCATATGCTGTGTGATCTCACCAGTCATATGTAGAATATCAGTAACCGTGTTTACCACAACCTGCGACCCTTCATCCTGGCCCGTCGCGGCATCATAGATACCTTGCACCAGCGTAGCCATCTGATCGGTGACGGCGCTAATAGCAGCCAAAGCTACACCTGTCTCTGTCACTAACTCTGTTTGCGTAATGACCTGCTGCATATTCTGCTCAACGCTTTGTGCGACAGCAATGCTCTCATGTTGAACTGTGTGAATATAGTTGCCGATCTTATGCGCCATATCAGTAGATGTACTGGCTAATGTGCGTATTTCGCGGGCAATAACTGCGAAACCCTGTCCATGTTCACCCGCACGGGCCGACTCGATAGCTGCGTTAAGAGCTAACAGATGCATGCGTGTGGTTAAGTCGGAGAGCGCCAGGAGCGTCTCGTTGATCTCTTCCCCGCTCTCGCTCAGACGCTTGAGTGTGCGTGACGAGCGCATAGTGGTCTCGCGTACTCTGCTCATGCCACCGACCGCGCGATCAACTGCTCCCTGACCCTCCATTGTCACATCCATTGACTCGACCGCCATTTTAGAGAGGTCGGCAGCCCGTTCGGATATCTGGCGCATCATAGTAGCCATATCATGAATAACAGTAGAGATTTGATGGACCTGGCGTTCCTGCTGGCTGGTATCACGCACCAGCAGATCAGAGGCACGACGCATGCTGCGTGCGTGTTCATCGACAGCCTCCGTCACCATTCTCATGCGCCCCAGAATAGCGCGACTTTCACCCAGAATGAGATTCATCACGTCTACCAGTGGCTGAAGGCTGGGATGTGAAGTGAAAGCGGGTGTCTCAAGGTCGCCTCTGCGCATACGTTCCAAGACCTCACGGAACTCCGCGATGCCCTGCTCCAGTTCGTTACGTTCCGTCTCCTGCTTCTGGAAAATATGGGCATTGTCGATAGCAATAGCGGCCTGATTGGCGAATAGTTCCACCATCTCAATGCTTTCAAGGCTTGGAACCAGAGTATCTTCGGGGTCGTCCAGTGAGAGAAAACCTAGCATTGTATGCTCACGCGCACTAAATAGCGGTACTATCAGCATATCCTCTGGATGCCAGTGGCCCGGCTCATCACTGATGGGGATGTTCGCAACGATTCTTACAACGTCAGTGAGATCGCCGATCACGTAATCATGTGGAATGAAATAGCTCTGACTCATGCGGAACTCAGGAAGCATCATGCGACGTAGCTGATCCAGCGTAACAGGGTTATCGCGGATAAGTTGCTGCTCTTCTTCTGAGGTTTCGGTAAACGCTACAGCATCAAAGTGCGATGCCTGTTCAACAAGCAGATTGATAATGATACCCTTAAAACCTGTACAGGTACTGGTGGATGCTGCTATATGCTGAAGTGTATCGTGTAAACTCAGATCTGCCCGTAGTAGACTACTCAGGCGTAGCAGTTCTTTAACCTGAAGCATATAGCGTGATGCGGTGAAGTCATTGGTTGGGCTAGCAGAGGTGTTGGCCTGCATCGTGGTAACAAGCGGTACTGTCCGACGCGCAATACCGTTGCCGTTACTGTCATTATCTATCTTATCACTTTGCTCTTCAATCTGCGTTTTCTGCTCTTCAGAGATGGTGGTTGGCATATATGTACGTTCCAGTTGCAGTTGATCCGTTGGTGAACGGAAGCGGAGACGTAATGGAATGTACTTGCCTTGTGGTCGCTGTTCTGACTTCATGAACCGCTCTCTTTCGGCGACAATTTGTGCTACATTAAGACTTCTAACTTAAAACATATCATAAGATACCTCTTGTGTACCACTTCTATAGCCATTATGGGGGACTCTCATGGTTGATAATCTCTCCATCTTCTTGAGCAAACCTTGAATGTTTGCCAACCATTTCTTTAGCTTTAAGTACTATGCTATGGATGTCACAAAGAATGTTGTGGCATTATAGCAATGTTTCTTGATGGATAATCAGTAATCGCTGCGTAGGATGTGGTATATCAATCTCTACGTAGCGCGGGATAAAGTGTGATAGGAGTTGATTGAACAATGACAAGACGCACCTGGTTAATTATTGGTGGTGTCGTTGTGCTGTTTCTGATCGTGCTTGGAGTTGGTGCGTTTCTGCTTTTGCCCTCGATTACCTCGGCCAATCAGGGCAATGCGACTACGCCATCGCCAACAGTTGTAGCGACAGCAACACGCACGCTCGGCCCGATTGCACAGGCACTGCGTACTAACAGGATGGCGATTAAGACTCAGATAGCGCAGGCGTTAAAGCTGACCCCA
>JAJZEJ010000253.1 GCA_021828635.1 Chloroflexota bacterium | reverse complement strand
TTAACTGGTAGTACAACGGTAATGGGTTTGATCTCTCTAATGTTGGCATATGTGGTTTCCCCTATGTCCAGACAACAGTTTGGACGGAACAATAGTCGATGTATAGTATGTGAAGAATATATCACACAAGAGTGAAGTCGTCGAGGGGGTAATTTCACGAATCTGGGGCAAATTTCTGAATTTCTCTTTTTTTGGTCGGCGTTTTGGTCGTAAAACGCAAACGAAAGAGCTTCTTCGTCCCAGATTCGTGGGAAAACGATGAGACTCAGGCTGTAATGCCATTCGAGTGCAGTACACGCTCGATCTCATTCTTGAGTGCTGTCGGGCGTGGGCCGACTAGCTGACCGATAGCTTTACCGCCATTGAAGACCATCAGTGTTGGGATTGCTTGAATGCCAAAGCGACCGGCATACTGGTTATGCTGGTCAATATCCATCTTGGCAAACTTGAGTTTGCCCTGATACTCTTCGCTCAGACGCTCGTAAACGGGAGCCAATGCGCGACAGGGACCGCACCAAGTTGCCCAGAAATCAACAATCACAGGCTCATCGGATTTGAGTACTTTTTCCTCAAAATCCTGGTCGCCAACATGGAACAGATTAGCATGTTCTGCCATAGCGTTTATACTCACTTTCCAACGGTGAATGATTGGCGTAGCGCGAGCCTTGCCAATGTTTGTCATCCTCATCAGGGGTCTCAGGTTGTACTATCCTGTAGTGTCCTGTAGATACCTTCCTGTTAGGGTAACAAAATCAATAACGGCGTATATTCCCTCAGCTCAACTCTTTTATTGTGATATAGATATTGTAATAATGTGAAAAATAGCGCGATGGCATGCATGTGCGATGCCATCGCATGGTTCTTAATTTAGCGGCGACGACCACCACCTTGCAAAATTGTGAGAATCTGTAAAATGTACAGGAACAGGTTCAAAACGGTGATAAAGATTGAGGCCGTCAGCCCAATAGCGTTCGGCATGGTATCGGCCATATATTTTGCGCGTTGCACATAGACCAGCACGAAGCCGGAGAAGACTGCTACGCCAATAAACGAGATGACCAGGCCAAGTAGACCTGTATTAAAAATTCCACCAAAGAAGAGACCTACCAGGCTGACCACCACCAGCAGAATCAGCCCAAAGAACAGGTAATCCGCCAGACGGGTGAAATCACGTTTGGTTGTCCAGGCGTAGAGTCCCAGCCCCAGCGAGGTCACGGCTGTGATCAGAAAGGCTTCGCCCAGGATATTGGAGTAGCCGCTACTCGTGTAAGCACTAATCAGTGGCGATAGCGCCATACCTTCCAGGAAGGTAAACAGGTAGAGCAGAAACAGGTTAATACCGGGTTTCTGAATCACCAGGTGCAGAATGAAAAGCACTACCAGACCGGCGATAGCTACGATCCAGTAGGTTGAGATGGTTGTTATCGTGAAAAAGCCAACAAAAGTGCCGATCAGCGCAAACACAAAGGAAAAGGCCAATAGACCCATTACTTTGCCAATCAGGCTGCTCGACTGCTCACGGCTGACGGCGTAAGGCATCGTCTGATATTGATAACGCGAGCCGAAAGAGCTATTTCTTGGATTATACATGTATTTACCTCTCTCTACGAGAAAAACCGGAAAAACAGCTAACCGGTTATCCTTTAGAGGATTTTTCCCTTACCAACAAGTATTACGCCTGACCTATAGGCCAGGTTACAACAGACCTATGGATCGCCCTGTTTTCTCTATCTTCTGGGCCAGCTTATTTCTGTTGACGAACTTGCGTTTTGTTCCCTGGTTCGTTGGTCTGTTCCTCTGTGACTTGCGCTGATGTGGAGACATCGACAATATTGGTAATGGTACAAGGTGGATGGTTACGATCAGCATGCCAGTAGAATAGACTACCGGCAGGCTTATACATGGCTCCCCTACATCGTGGGCAGCGAAAAGGTATGATCTGATCTTGACCACTCGGCATGCCGGAGTTCTCCTTTGCGAGCGATGCTCTTAAATGCTACGCTATGTAGTTTAATCTTCTATTGCGTATACAGTGCTGTAAAGAGCCATATCGCTGCTCCTATGCGCTGAAGAGATTATGACGATACTGATGACATTATACGTTATAGAACGCTCCATACGCCACATATCTCGCAGATGGCCACACCGATCTCGCCGAATGTTTTGTTACGTGTACTCCAACGGTCATAGACAATGGCGATGGAGCCACAACTCCAGCAACGGGCGCGACCACCATTTTTGCTCTCCTGAGCCAGCTTATGCAGCAACGCGCTCCGTACCTCATCGGCCCCGGTATAGCCAGGATTGTAGGCCAGGTGTAGTGAATCGCCGTGAGTATCGCCAGGACGCTTGCCCAGTGGGGAGATCGATATACACGATCCACCGCCAATCATCATCCCATGTGGCATCTGTATCCGGGTGCCGCTCCAGGCTTGCAGGAAACAGTTTAGACAGAAGCACCACTATTTTATTGCGCTCACGATAGGCGCCGTCTTTCTCTGCCTCAAGGACTGAT
>JAJZEJ010000756.1 GCA_021828635.1 Chloroflexota bacterium | reverse complement strand
GTAGGTCGCGCCAAAGAGAACAACCTGCGCACCATACTCGCGCGTGGCTGTCACTTTTGCCAACGGCGCATTTTCGGGCATGACGATGGTGCAGGGTATAGCATTCTGCGCGGCGGCAATCGCCACACCTTGCGCATGATTGCCCGCCGAGGCAGCAATGACACCTGCCGCGTGACTTTCCTGGGGCAGGCGCGAAATTTTGTAGCCAGCACCGCGTACCTTAAAGGAGCCAGAGCGTTGCATATGCTCAGCCTTCAAATAGATATCCGCACCCGTCATCTCATGTAGCGTGCGCGAGGGAGTGAGAGGAGTATGATGTATGAGAGGCTTGAGAAACTTATATGCCTGCCAGATGTCAGCAATAGTGACCGGCGGAGCAGAGGTTAGCCCATCCTGTGTTTCATAGGTTGTATAGCTTGTCGAATCATGTTGTATTAAACGCATAACGCGCTACGGCTCCTTTCAGTCCGGCAGTGGACGCGCACCCATCATCACGGGGGTGCATGGGGTATCAGTCAGCGTTGACTGAAATAAGTATGCAAAGGATTATAACGCACTGAAGGGGATGTGACAATAGCCAGAGTCAGGGTGTCAGGGTGGTCAGGGTGTCAGGGTCTGTTGAATAAGGTAGAGCCATGTGATATGCTACGTCAGGAAATATGTCAAGGCTTGTTTAGTAAACTACATAGGCTATTCTGCTCAGAATTGAAGCCACGGAGGGACGCCTGTACGTATGCATAATTGGAATACCGCCCACATGTTAGCTAGGATACACACGACGGAACAATTTTCTACCATGTATTGTATTCTGGGAAGCGGAGCTAGAGACGCAAGGAGCTAAAAGCTTATGTCTACCTCTACCTGGGAAGGGCCAGAGCCATCTGCCGAGGAGACCTACCCACCAGCCTTGCTCAAGCAACTACTGAAACACATGATGACTCAGTTTCCCGTTCAGGGAGGATGCATCGCCTTATTCGACGAGAATTTCGGTCAGATGCGTGTAGAGCTTCACTTGCGTATACGTAATAGCAACAGTGGTAAACCGCCAGCACGTCCACAGGGTCGGCAAGCGCAATTACACGAAAAGGCTTCGTTTGTTCCCTCACACAATAATCTTGGTCGCATGCCCTATCTTACGCCAGCCCATTCAGAAAAACCTGGTAGCCAGGAAGTGGAGATAGAAGTGGAAGAGGTGGTCGATGAACCCGGCCAGCCTTTCGCGCGTGGCACATTCTATCCACTAGGCAATGGCCTCATCGGCCATGTGTGGCAGATGAATGATCTCTGTACCATCAGCTATAACCAATATATGCAAGAGTTTTATGCGGATCAGCCGCAATCGGCTTTTAACGATGTCAAACCGACCTATTTTCTGGCTGTTCCCATTCGAGAGGCAAGCTTAAACGACGAGATGCATGGTTATAAAACGGGGCTACCCATCCGAGGTATCATCGTTCTTTATCAAACCATTAGCATTAATCAAGGCTTTTCCGCATACCACCGCCATACTGCTCTGCCAACCGCCGAGCGCATCGCCCTCTATTTACAGAATGAACAATTGCGTCGCGCCCAATCGCGCCACAGCTCTTATCTGCAACTGCTGCAAAAGATTAGTACCGCGTTCCCCACGACCGTCAAAGTCGCCGACCTTGTAGAAACTGTCTATCAATTTACACAAAACGTTGTTGACATCTCCGCCATGCTCTTCACCATCTATGACCGCGATAAAAACATGCTCTACGATGTCTTCGCCGTCGATGATGGCATGCGCGTCTCTAGCCTGATTGAAAATCCGCGTGTCACCCCCAAAGAGGAGCGTCCAACCTGGTGGAATGTCACGCAACAAGGGACACAACGTGAGCATCAGACGCTGCTTTTCTCACCCAAACAAGATATACAGAAGCGTGCCGAATATCAGGAATTACTGGTCGGAGCATGGGGTGATCAGCGTCAGGCTGAAACCTTTCTTTTTCTGCCATTGCGCATGTTCAACCGCGTCATCGGCTCATTGAGTATCACCAGTATGCAAAGCGAGGCATATGGCTCTGTAGAGGTACAGGTGCTGGAGACAATGGTACAGATAGTCACCGTCAGCATCGAAAACGCCAATCTCTATCAGCGCGACCGCGAGGTCTTACAGCGCACACGCGAAGTCTTGAACGAGACAAAGTATCGTGAAGAGCAACTAGCCACGATGAATAGCCTGTTGCAGACCATTAGCTCCACACTCGATCTCAAAGAACTTTTGACGGAACTGGTCAAATCAGTGGCTCTCGTTGTCAACGCTGACCTGAGTGTCTTCTTCCAACTCTCGTCCGCAAAGGATGTCTTGATCGCCAAAGCCCTCTACGGTAGACCTCGGAGCAATATGAGAGATATGAAGGGCATGAGCAGTATAAGTGACATGAGCGATATGAGAGATATAGGTGATATAAGCGAAGAAGATGAAGAGGATGATGACGACCCAGCCGCTAGCTTTGAACATGAGGATAAGCATGACGATCTTATTGAGCAGC
>JAJZEJ010000091.1 GCA_021828635.1 Chloroflexota bacterium | reverse complement strand
CGTTTTATCCTTCGCTTGAGCGGCCAGAGTATACTGAGTAGCGCCATCAGCAATCTGCGTGCCAGTGAATTCATTAGCGAATGCGTCTGTGAACCAGGGGCATCCTAATGCTCCTGGCTGTACTACAGCTGTTGCCGTGGGTGATGTTTGGGGATGGACAACGGTGATGGATGAGCTATTATTTTTCGGTGCAGAGCCAGTTTTTCTATGCGTGAAAACACCGACGGCGAAACCAATCATCAGACCGGCCAGAGCGAAGAGCGTTAGTGCGATAAAAATGATGCTGGGCGACTGTGCGCGTTTACTGTCTTGTTGTGAAAGATTGGGTTGTGGTTGGAAAACAGTCTGTTGCATACAGCTCGCCCTTTCTCTGCTCTATGTGTGTTCATCAGTTGCCATCATATCACGTTTTGCAACAGGTTTCCTCTGCAAGCAGCCAATGGTAGCCCAAATTGGTAGTCCAAAACTATGCCAGAAAGCGCAAAGCCACCAGCACATAGGCGCGAGCGGCCTGTACTACCTCGTCGATACTCACCCATTCGTCGGGCATGTGAGCGAGACGGACATCACCGGGACCGAAGAGTAGCGCCGGAATGTGGCCCTGATTGACAAACAGGCGTAGATCGGAACCATAGGGCGCGCCCTCAAGTTGCGGTTCGCGTTGTGTGAGATCGTATACGCTCTGGCGGCAGAGTTGTATCAGTGGATGGTCGAGCGCAATCTCGCCGGAGTCGAACTGACCACCGGTCCATTGCACTTCGGGTGGGTGGTCACGTAACCATGTGTCTGTGGCTGCCAGGTTTGCCAATGTGTGTTCAAATTGCTGACGTACTGCTGTGCTGGATTCGCCGATTGCCACGCCGATACGTCCCTCGAAGACCAGCTCTTCTGGCACTGACGACGACCAGTTACCCGCCTGCATGCGCCCGATGCTGAGCGGATAGGGCAGAGCCAGCTTGCCGAGCAGAGGATGTCCAACGTCACGATTGCGCTTCTGTTCGAGTTGGAGCAATATATGATGGATATCCAGATATTTCTCGATGGCGCTCACGCCTTCCAGACGCACACAGGCATGGGCAGATTTGCCGCGTACATGCACAGTGAAGGTAAGTGCGCCTGCCTGCGAGGGAATCAAGTTGAGGTTTGTCGGTTCACAGACAATGGCGGCATCGCCCGTATAGCCGCGCAAGAGGGTGGCAAATGTGCCAAGTCCGCCATCCTCTTCGCCGATCACGCTTTGTAGCATGAGCGAGCCGTGGATAGGTATACCGGCATCTTTAATGGCCTTGATGGCATAGAGCGCGGCCATCAGCCCACCTTTCATGTCGCAGGCACCGCGCCCGTACAATCGTCCGTTGTCGAGGTCGGCGCTCCAGGGTTGGTGCTGCCAGTTAGCTTCGTCACCCGCCGGAACCACGTCAATATGCCCGTTAAAAATCAGG
This sequence comes from Chloroflexota bacterium, assembly GCA_021828635.1. The sequence continues at coordinate 1,077 of JAJZEJ010000091.1, read as the reverse complement.
CGTTTCCCCTCTGTATGCTGTGCATGGGACCAGATGCCAACCAATCCGAGTGCTTCATGCTGGTTGCGCTCAACCTCCATACCTGGAAAGTGAGGATGGCGCTGCATCTCCGCAACATCCATACTCCATAGATCAACATCTAGCCCAATAGCTTGCATCTGTTGTGCTAACCATTGTTGCGCTGCTGCTTCCTGACCTGTTATGCTCGGTATGCGCAACAATTGGCGTAACGTCTCAATCAGTTCCCGTTCATCCAGTGCTGTTAAAGAGGTTTGTTCTTGTTCAGATAATGGCATTGTCTATCTTCCTAATGTTCCAATAATTACTTTGTGTTCCAATAGGTGTTATCAAAGCCTCTGAAAAGCGTGCCAGGAGAATTCGCGGGAATAATGACGAGTAGCGCACGCATGGCACGAGTCATGCCGACATAGATCGTGCGGCGCTCTTTTGCTAGCATCTCGGTGCGTTCGTCCTCGCTGGCATCCTGTTTGATGAATGGATAGCTGGGACTGCCAACAAAACCGGCTAGAGCCACGATAGGGAATTCCAAGCCTTTCGATGCATTAAGCGTTAACACTTTAATACCACTATGTTTGAGATCGAGTTCGTTGCTTTTCATATAAGTAGCTTCGAGACCATACTGTTTGAGCGTTTGAGCAAGCTCGCGCCCTACCCGTTCGTTGGGACAGAGAGTGGCGCAGGAACCGATGCCACGATGCATATCCCTGGCTGTCTGCCGGATATAATTGACGAGTAAATCTATCTCTTGCTGGCTGCCGAGAACAGAACGTACAACAGGAGGTAAATCACTCTGGAAGATATATTGTGGTTCAATGCGTTCAGGGTCTAATATCCCATCGGCCAGGTAGGATGCAGTCGCCTCACCAATCTCCTTTGTAGAGCGATAATTAGCACGTAAGATGCTGGTACGTCCCTGAAATTTGAGATTCTCATGCACGTCTGTCCAGGTGAAGGCATAGTTGCCCTCTGCTCAAAAATACTCTCCTCTGCTGTATAGTATCACCTATGAGCTTACCTTGCACAGTAATATAACCTCGACACGCCTCTTTTCCTATA
>JAJZEJ010000777.1 GCA_021828635.1 Chloroflexota bacterium | reverse complement strand
GTTGGACTCTTTGACGCCGACAATTGAGGGGCAAGTACGACGCAGACGCTCCATCGTTGCGGGCATCATATTGACAGCGGTACGGCCAGGAATGTTGTAGATAATCAGCGGTAGCTCAACCTGCGCAGCTAATGCCTGGAAGTAGCGATAGAGACCCTCTTGTGAAGGTCGGTTATAATAAGGAACGATCACAAGTGCGGCATCAGCTCCTAGCTGCTCTGCAAGCCGTGTCAGGTGCAACGTCTCCTGAAAATTGTTTGTTCCTGTTGCTGGAACGAAAGGCAGGCGACCACGAATCGTGTGACTTGCCACATCCATTACCTGCTCACGCTCAAGTAGCGAGAGTGCCGAGGGTTCGCCTGTTGTGCCAGTCACCGAGATGCCGTGGCTACCACTCTCAATCTGCCATTCGATGAGTCGCGTAAAGCTTTGTGCATCGAACTGTCCTTCCCCAGTAAATGGCGTCACCAGTGGCACGATAGAGCCGCGTATGGTCGATGGATTTCTCCGGGTTGCCATATTTTCATACCTCTTCAAATGAAGTAGTTGGAAACAATCAAGTCACGGTGATATAGTCAGGCCGATCACGTAGTAATGGCGCACGTGGCGTGACAAAGCCGTTGCCGTGTATATTTTGCAAGAGCATTGCCTCCTCAAACCAGCTCGTGGGCGCAAAATGGCCCCAGAAGGTCTGGCGGCGCGGGTCTTCCAACGTCCAGCGTATCGGCTCAGCATCAGGGTCTGCCGTTAGATAGTCGTTGGCATACAATTCACGTCGGTTGCCATCTGGGTCACGGACATACACAAACAGGGCGTTGGAAAGACCGTGACGGCCTGGGCCACGCTCGATGTTGTGATGATAACCTGCACCAGCCAGAACATCACACGCTCGTAACACCGCCATTGCGTCGGGTAGCCAGAAAGCAACATGATGTAGGCGTGGGCCGGGACCGTTCATGAGGGCGAGATCATGGACCGTCTGTTTGCGGGCCATCCAGCTTGCCCAAAGCTCGTCACCATGCGGTGTCTCTTTTACCGTGTATTCAATCGTCCGAAAGCCGAGCATCTGTTGATACCATCTGGCAGCCGTGGCAACATCAGGTATCTGGCAGTTAAAATGATCCAGACGCATAATCTGTACTGCTCTGTGGAGATGGTATTCTTGCAGCATACGCGGCTCTTTATCCATTTTACAGTAAAATTCGATTGGTAATCCTATAGGGTCTTGTAAGCGCAACGCACGCCCCTGGCCTTGCTCTTCGTCTATCACCCAACGGTGGGGTAAATCTTGTTGCTGTGCAAGCCGCGCTAAGCATTCCAGATCGTCTGGTGAGGCAACCCGAAATGCGATATGACCTGCGCCTGTCTGAGGTTTCTGGCAGAGTATCAGGCTATGATGCTCACGCTCTTCCAGACAACGCAAGTAAAGATGATCGTTGTCGCTCGCAGTCTCAACAAACCCCAAGAGATCAACGTAGAACGCCCGCGCTCGTGTGAGATCACGAACAAAAAGTTCTGCATGTGCGGCACGTACTATGTTGCAATCCGGTTTTTTGTCATTACTTGGAACCGTCATAGCCAACCTCCACGGGAGCTAATGATGAACGCATGAGAGACAGGCAGGTGTCTATGTTTTGTTCTTAACCACGTCCCCGCTGACTATAGGGATTGACAAGATCAGGTTTGCCAGTTGCCGCTGGCTCTGGAAACGAGGCTCCCTCTGCCGGTGGGAACGACTCGGTCATCGAGTCGGGCATGGCGGTATTGCGATACAGCGTATTCGAGCCTTGCGAGGGCAACCACTTAATCGGCTCCCAGTCAGGGATGTAGTTGCGATAGCCACTGGCGTTGAGTTCGATGCGCATTCCCCCCGGCTCACGGAAGTACAGGTAGGTTTGTTCACCCATCCCGTGTGTGCCTGGCCCATATTCAATAGGTATACCAGCATCCAGAAGTATCTCAGCCCCACGTAGGAGGTCTTGGCGTTCTGGCACAAAGAAGGCTACATGGTTTACCCGACCCGCGACGCCGGAGAAGTCGGCAACAAAGCCAAGATCATGCGATTTCTCGTTTGTCGTAATCATGGCGAAGACGACTAGATTAGGAACCTCGTCAGGAACGGTGTATTCAGTGAAGCGGAAGCCGAGATTGTCACGATACCAGGCAACATCGTCCATCAATACGGTTGATGCGACGGTGACATGGTCGATCTGTCGTGGAGCTATGCCTCGCCCAGTGAAACGTTGTGGTCGAGCTGGATAGGTTGATTGTAGTTCAGGTGGGGCGACATAGCGTTCGACCTCCCAGAAGACCTCGTTGAGATGACCACCTGGGCCGCGAAAACGATAGGCTGAGCCATGCCCGATTGAGTTTTCATACCAACCTTCGCCACGTCCGCTGGCTTCGATCTGCTGCACTGCTATCGCCAGTTCCTCCGCTCCATCGGCACGCCAGCCTATATGCCCTAATGCTGGCTGATCTGCCTCGGTGAGTACAAGACTGTGATGATAGTATTCGCC
>JAJZEJ010000851.1 GCA_021828635.1 Chloroflexota bacterium | reverse complement strand
GGGAGATCCTACTTTCTGGCACAGGCCTACCCGCCGTTATTTGCTGGTGGGGCAATGCTGTTCGGTGAATGGCGGGTGCGCTTTCGCAGATGGGTTGCGGTCTATCCCGTGATGCTGGCCGTGAGTGGTCTGCTACTGGCTCCTGCGGTGATGCCGGTGTTGCCACCTACCCTCTATGCACATATTTATGGCCCAAGTGGCAACTCAGGAGCGCAACAGGAGTCAGGCGATGTCTATGGCTTGCCGCAATCCCTGGCGGATCGCTTTGGCTGGGAGCAGCAGGTCGCGTTGATTGCTCAGGTCTATCACAGTCTGCCACCGAATGAGCAGCGGGTCGCCTGCATCTTTACCTCCAATTATGGTGAGGCGGCTGCGCTCGTGCAATTTGGTGGGCGCTATCATCTGCCTTCGCCGATTAGCGGACACAACGCCTTCTATGTCTGGGGACCGCACGGCTGTACCGGCCAAGTTATCATCACGATTAATATTGCCCCTCAAGTCGCTGCACAGGCGTTCGGCTCGGTGACGCTGGCCGCCAGGACTTCTTGCGCCGCGTGTGTGGACTTTGAGAATCATGCTCCTATCCTGATCTTGCGGCAACCGAAGGTACCATTCGCGGCCCTCTGGACACGCGCTAAGTATTACGATTGAGGCCAAGCAGGGTGGGAAACAACATTGTTTCCCCACGCATCCTGGCAAAAGCGGCGCTCATTCTCTATCGAACATGTCGAGCCAGGAACTGGCGCTCTCGGTATCGAGCGATTCGACTACCATACGCATCGGCCCTTGCATAATGGACAGACGCAGCATGGCACGTAAGAACGGCTGTTCACGTGGCACAAGCGGCGCTTCGGGCTGCAACAGCCGCGCAACAGCACTCATTATACGTGCATCATGCTCCCGACCGGCAAAAGTAAAAAGCAGAGCCTGACGGCGCAGGCGTGTCTCATACAGTTGTCGCCACTGCTCTGTAATAATCTGATCGAGCGCCTCATCAATCAATGACTCTAGCAGTTCGGTTTGCTCCTCTCGTCCCTGCTGTTCACGTTCACGAGCTTTCTTACCATGTGAAGAGGCAGAGAGATTGCGCATAGTAAAGAGAGGCAGGTTGGGTAACGGTTGAGTAGACCAGTAACGGTCCATATAGGGTAGGATATGCGCAAACGGTTCGAACATCCATGAAGTGAACTGGGGCAATTGGTAGAGTTCAGCGCCATGTTGCGCTAGTGCCAGTGTGTCTTCATCCAATAACGGCAATTCCCGCAAACTAGAGAGTTGAGGAATGGTTTTTTTCTTTTTTGCCAGTTCTATACCCTCAAGCAAAGGACGCCAGATGGCATAGGTGATGGGCAATTTGCGGCGCGTATGGCGGTTAACAGCCCGCGCCTCGGCCACAAAAGCCAGACCATACTCAAAAGGAACTGTGAAGCCGCCAAAGTTCTGTTTATCCATGTCCGTCGCCAGTTCGCGCCAACGCACCTCTTCGATTTCATCGACGCCATAACAGTCTTTGATGCCATACTGATCTTGAAAGAGGATATTAACGCCTTTGAGTAGCCCATCAGGACGACGCCAGGAGAGCATTATTAATTGTGAGCCAGTACCATCAATGAAGCTCACACGGGCCTCGTAGGGCGGTAATTGTGGCTGGACAGCTTCGGCCAGTGCATCATCAGCCTCACCGGGACGTGCTAACATGGTCAGGCGTCCAAGCGCGGCACGACCATGCTGCTTTACCTCGCGGTTTGAGGTCACACCCACCAGATGATGTAGAGCCGGAAGCGCCTGTTGCAAAGCAATGGGACCAAGCCGCTCCAATGAGTCAATTGCGGTGGTAATGACCTTCGAGGGTTGGTTTTCCAGCAGAGGAACCAACAAGGTGGCAGCACGGGCATCATGGCTATTGCCAAGCCAGGCAATAAAATTCAAGCGGCGTTCGATAGGCATGGAGGCAACATCAACAAGAATGGCCTCTACCCCCATCTCGCTCTGCTCAACTAGATCAAGCATGCGCATTTGCATCTGCTGCATAGCAGCGGCGGGATCGTTCAGATATTCAATCATGCCATCTTCGGCCAGTTCGGAACTCAATTCCTTCAAAATAGGTGAAAGGGTCAGCTTGGCAATATCACTAACCGTCGGGTCGGTGATAAAGTCTTCCAGTTCTTCCAGGTCAAAATCTGTTGCCAGTTCAGACAGGATTAGCACAGCGGCGGCATGGGCGGCAGCATCATTGGTGCGCAACAAGTGTAGAACCTTTTCGCGTGCGCCTTCGGTCCACTCTTCGTCGAGCCGGTCCAGGTAGTGAGAGAGCGTTTCGGCATCAATAGTCTCGCGGCGACTGATCGCTAGCAAGATACTATCGATGCTCTCTTGCGGTGGCCCTTTGCGTTTTCGCGGCATAGCAGCTCCTTACTACGGGGTGGAAATGTGTATGAGCCGGTAAGATGTACGCCCAACGCAACCAATTGTATCATGTTCTCACTCGCAAGTCGATATGTGAAATATCTCAACTATTCATCCT
>JAJZEJ010000244.1 GCA_021828635.1 Chloroflexota bacterium | reverse complement strand
ACCATCATGCTATTTTCCCCTTTGCCTTTCGACGCCAGGTAGGATGGTTGTCCTAAGAGGTCTTGCTCCCAACCTCTTACCTCTCACGAGGCTATCTAACAGGCACCGAAACGGCGCACTAAACCCAAGTATCCGGCATCCATAAAGATGCCAAACGTCTCACGGTTCACGCCTGAATGATACGCAGCCTCGGCCAATTGCTTGTAGCTCTCTGAGACTTTGAGACGCATTGCCAACCGCTTCTCCTGCTCCTCGCGCAGTTGGCGAATTTCATTGGCACGGGTAGCGACGGCGAAATAGTTCTGTGCCGCTGCAATCTCAGGCTTGCGCGGATTCCCATTCATCGCTATGAGATAACAGGCCAGGCGGCTCAGAAGATAATCATCGACCTCGCGTTCAGTGCTAGAACCAATTTTAACCATCTTGATGCTAGCATCAAAATGGTCGTCAACAACCTGTCCGCCTTCTTGGCAGGCTATTTTGGCCTTTTCTAGCGCATTAGTAAAATTGCGCCAGTTCTTTCCGTAACCGAGCAGTGGCATGAGGTCACGCGCACTCCAATACTCGATACCATAGACATTCTCTTGTTTAATCGAATCGAAGTCGGGTTGTTGGTTGTTCATGACATATTCCCCTTCTCATTTATTATGATGCATAAAGGCTTAATGCTTTACAGAGATCAAGCCTTTGCCATCTCCCGGTACTCACTAGAGTATGATTATAGTGGGTTCCTGATGTCAAGCGCAAAAAGCTAGGGGGTTTCGGGTAGGCGTGCAAGGATTTGAGCCAGTGCTGTTTCTATGGTTGTAAATCGCGCTGTGAAACTCTGCTCCATCTTATCCAGGCGTGTCTCTATCTTATCCAGACGGGCATCTACATTATCCAGGCGTGTCTCTATTTTATCCAGACGGGCATCGATCTGGCTAAATTTGGTGTCTATTTGTTGTTCTGTCGCAATTTGATACTTTGCCAGATCGTTGAAGCCATACTGTAGGTTATCGGCTAGTTCTTTCATGTGTTTTGTCATATCTCGTGATACATCTTCGATGCGTGCATCGAGGATAGTCTGCCGGTGTTCTTGGGCGCTTACTCTTCCTTCTAAACTTGGATAAGTACTCATGAGTTGACTTTTCCTTTCACTCTTTGCTGCCTATTATAACATATGCGTACCTTACTCAGATGCATTCCGATACTCGATGCCATAGACGTTCTCTTGCGTGATCGAATCGAGATCAGTACTGGCTGTTCATGGTAACTTCCCCCCATGTACCATGATAAAATAAATATGCAACAATATATCATAGTTTAATCTTAATAGCAATCAATTTTTTACTATCATATTCATTTATATGTTATGATTATTATTGATAGCTTCATTATACAAGATATACATTCTATATCGCTAGAAGCTATTCAAGTAGCTGCGCTTGATCAGCTTTGTTTCCTTTTTTGGCTTCCTGACTCCTGGCTTGTTGCCTTGACACACACATACACTCCATGATAGCATAATCCCCATGAGCAGCAAGTTTCGTCGTCATTACTCATACAAACGCATCGCACATGTGTGCGCCGCATGAGCCAGGCACATTTGCTTATGCGGCGGAAAGTGGTGCCGATGTCTGAACGCCATAGAAAAGCGTTGCAACACTATCAGGCAATAATCGTTGGCCTGCTAGCGTTTGTTATTGCTGGCTGCTTTCTCGACACGCCCTGCTCTCCCCGATTTATTCCAGTCATCTCCGTCTCCATTTTCTGATCAGCTTGCATTTGCTGCCGGGTTCTCCTTCATCCATCTTTTCTATGCGTGGCAAAGAAGCCTTTTGTCACACACGGTCTATAACAACAATCCCAGATATTCTTAATTGTCATGGGAAACCCAAAGGAGAACGTTATGTTACTGGTCAATTTTTCAAAGGTGCGCAAAGATTTTGGCGGCAATGCCATTTTCCTTGACATCAACCTGGATATTATGGAGCATGAACGCATTGGTCTGGTCGGTGAGAACGGCGGTGGCAAATCTACGCTACTGAAACTGCTGGCTGGAAGCGAAGTGCCAACCGACGGCATCATCTCGCGCCGCCGCAATCTGACTATCGGCTATCTGGCCCAGGAGGCTGACCCTGAACAGAGCCAGAAAACCATCTTTGAGACTGTTGCTGAAGCCTCACAAGAACAAGCAGCCTTGCCCACACTGCTGAAGACATTGGAGGCACAAATGGCTGATCCTGCTATTATCGCTGATGCGGATGTACTGGAGCGTGTACTCGACGCCTATGGCAAGGCGCAGGAGCGTTTTGAGGCGTCTGGCGGCTACACAGTCGATCACCGTGCTGAGACGGTCTTGCAAGCACTTGGCTTTGGCCCATCCTGGTACGATGTCACGATTGGCACATTAAGTGGCGGCGAAAAGAAACTGGTCAATCTGGCCCGCATCCTTCTTCGCATGCCCGATCTACTCCTGCTTGATGAACCGGATAATCACCTCGATCTCGCTGCTAAAGTCTGGCTCGAAGAGTATATCGCCAGC
>JAJZEJ010000136.1 GCA_021828635.1 Chloroflexota bacterium | reverse complement strand
GCCAAAGACAATATTGGCTCTTTGCGCGTCCTGGAAAAATGTGGCTTTACTCGTATCGGCGAGGATAAGGGATTTTCCAATGCACGCGGCAAGGATGTTGAGGAATTCATTCTAAGGTTAGACTAATATCTATGCATAATAAGGATATAGGCTTGCTAGTATCCTTCTATTTGTGCTTATAATGAGCCTACAGGATTAGGATGCCTTTACCTAATTGAGTTACGTTGGCATCCTCTCAGGCAACGACGGTGCTAAATGCGTAAACTTATCCATATGACCTTTGTCTTTTTAGCTAGACAAAAGTTGCAGATTCACAAACTCTTTTGTAATATGATTGAAGTCCTTTCATAAAATAAAGGTTAAGCATGAAAGGATACTGTTGTTGGTGGAAGATGGGAAGAGGTATTATGAGCGCGATAGAGAGTGTTGTGATATTTGCTTTGGGGGTTGTATGTGGTGCTATCGTTATCTGGCTGGTTTTTCGTGTGAGAACGCAGCAAATGCGTGATCAGCTTCGTGCAGAGATCACAAGCCACATTGAAGGTGAAAAAGCTACTCTGGTTGAGCGTCTACAGGCACGAGAGACTCAACTGCAAGAAGCTCATGGGTTCCAGGAAGCTAATAATATACTCGTTGCTAAATGTACAGAACTTGATACGAAACTTCGTGAGCGCGATGGGCAGTTACAGAATGCTGCGAATGATAGCAAGAGCAAAGATGTTGTTGTGACTCGGCTGAGTGAGGAGAAACTTGCACTCAGTACACATCTCTCTGAACTTGAAACCAAATTGGAAGATGAACGGAAGGCAACTCAGGAAAGAATTTTGTTATTGCAAGAAGCTGAACAGAAGATGGCAGATGCTTTTAAAGCTCTCTCGGCTGATGCGTTGAGAAATAACAATCAATCATTTTTAGCCTTAGCACAGGCAACTCTTGAGCGTTTTCAGGAAAGTGCGAAAGCAGACTTGGAAAAACGACAGGTGGCTATTGGTGAGTTGGTTGATCCGGTCAAAAGTACACTTGCCAATTTTGAGCAGAAGGTTCAGGAGATTGAGAAGGAACGGGTTGGTTCCTATGCTGCTTTGAATGAACAAGTTACACAATTGAGGACATCGCAAGATTTGTTGCGTACAGAAGCTGCTAATTTGGTGAAAGCCTTGCGTGCGCCAACGGTACGCGGACGTTGGGGAGAGATTCAACTCAAACGTGTTGTTGAAATGGCGGGTATGCTTGATCACTGTGATTTTTATGAGCAAGAGAGTGTAACAACCGAAGATGGCCGCCAGCGCCCTGACCTGCTTGTACGCTTGCCAGGCCAAAAGACCATTGTTGTTGATGCAAAAGCGCCTCTGGAAGCCTATTTAGCGGCTATAGAGCTTGAGGATGATGAGCTGCGCAAACTAAAACTCAAAGACCATGCTCGTCAAATACGTAATCACATTACTACTCTTGGCCGAAAATCTTACTGGAACCAGTTTCAACCTAGCCCAGAGTTTGTTATTTTGTTCCTTCCAGGGGAAGTGTTCTTCAGTGCTGCTCTGGAAAATGACCCGGCTCTGATAGAGTTTGGCGTTGACGAAAAAGTAATACTTGCAACTCCTACAACGTTGATAGCTTTGCTACGGGCTGTTTCTTATGGGTGGACTCAGGAAGCTTTAGCACGTAATGCTCAAGAAATTGCCCATTTAGGACGTGAGCTTTACGACCGTGTGGCAAAGTTAAATGAACACTGGCGTAAGGTAGGGAGAGGTTTGAGCAATGCCGTTGAAAGCTATAATCAAGCGACTGGTTCGCTTGAATCACGTGTCATGGTGAGCGCCCGCAAACTCGGCGAATTACGCACTATTGCTGTTGCTGATACCCTCGAAGAACTCGCTATTGTAGATCGTATCCCACGTGAATTGCAGTTACCAGATAGACTTTAGCCCACGTTTCACTCTTGTGAGGTATCTGTTTCTGTCTTTTTTAGACTTGTGACAGATACCTTACTATAAATCTTTTCCAACACGCTTGCCAGGTTTTGTTTCCTTACCTCAAATGGTGCATTACCTAAGCGTTTGAGCAGGGCATTCTCAATATCGGGCGCACGGCGAACTGGCTCAGGCTTTTGCCAGTGGCATGTCTATTTTGATGAATGGTGTATACTATAGTGAGCAGGTAATACGAGTAAGCGCATTGTAGGCATCACCGAACAGATTAATCTCCTGCAATTACGAGGAGGCGCAGATGGTAGCTGATAGAACTATGATAAGCGATAGTGATGGTCTCTATATGACCGAAGAGCAGTACCTTGTTTTAGATGAGGCAACTGATGGTAAATATGAACGCTTGAATGGCATGGTGACGATGTTGCGGCCCCCATCTAGTTTGTTTGGAGGTGATGCTTCCATACTCGGCTTGGCTGGTGGCTCGGATGCTCATGCCGCCCTCAGTGGTCGCCTGATTGGGCTACTGAGCAGCCAGTTGGCGAAATCTCCATGTCTGGTGTATACCAGTGATAAACGGCTGAAAATCCCGCAAGGGACGTATCT
>JAJZEJ010000484.1 GCA_021828635.1 Chloroflexota bacterium | reverse complement strand
TTCCGATCTGATGTTAACACTGCTCATGACCGATGACAACGGTATCCGCGATATGAACAAGCAATACCGACAGCAAGATAAACCCACCGATGTCCTCTCTTTCCCACTCTTAGAACAACCCCTGGTCTCAGCTCCCGCCGATCAACTCTGGCCGCCACAAGAGACAGACGATCAGCAACCAGCAGTACAATTTGTCACGCCGCCGGAGATGGTCATGAATCTGGGCGATATTGTGATGTCCTGGCCAACATTGCAACGGCAAGCACAGGAAGTTGGGCATAGCGCACTGTATGAGCTACTCTATTTACTCTCACACGGTGTGTTGCATCTCGTCGGTTATGACGATCACACGGAGGCGGGCTACGAGGCAATGGTACAGATACAACACAGCGTGCTAGAGGCCATTGGGCAGAAGGCATGAAACAGATGACGCGGCCCACGCTACCACCAGAAGCACGACAACCACAGAAAAGCGAGTGGGCCAAATTTATCGCCGGTTTCGGCTATGCCTTCACTGGACTCTGGTATGCCTTGCGCACACAGCGCAATGTGCGTGTACACGTCGTGATGGCGATTTTTGCCACAGTGCTGGGTATCCTGCTACATATTTCGGCTCTCGGCTTTGCCCTGCTCTACGTCGCCATCGCGGGTGTCTTCATTACTGAAATGATCAATACCGTGGTTGAGGTATGTATTGATTTAATTACGCCCGATTATCATCCCCTGGCCAAAATCGCCAAAGATGTCGCGGCAGGTGCGGTGCTACTCAATGCAATACTCTCGGTCGTGATTGGCCTCTTCGTCTTAGGGCCACCACTCTGGCAATTTCTTATACACTATTTTCATTAACATGGTTGCTCTGCTCGCCTGCTTTGTAATTTGACGTTGCATAATCTCAGGTGCTACACTATCAAGAATATCTGAGTTCTTCAGAAAAGCGGACGCGATCAATCGGTCCCTACAGACGAAGATCAGCATCATGGATGAAGTACAAAGTTTTTTATATTCGATCAGAGTGCTATAAAGACCCGACACGCGCCACGGGGTGTGCCGGGCGTTTTTATAAAGGAGGTTGCCGCAGCCATGTCATCTGCGTCTCAACATAGCGACTTCGCGGAAAAATTCGCTATGGAAGGTCTTACGTTTGACGACGTTCTTATTCTCCCTGCTGCATCATCTGTTCTACCACACGATGTCTCAACTCAAACACGCTTTACACGCGAGATAACCATCAATATTCCCATCGCCAGTGCCGCGATGGACACCGTGACAGAGGCACGTCTAGCCATTGCGCTGGCCCGCGAGGGTGGCATCGGCGTTGTGCATCGCAACCTGTCCATTGAGGATCAGGCACTTGAAGTAGACAAAGTCAAACGCTCAGAGTCGGGCATGATTACCGACCCGATTACGCTGGAGCCAACGGCCTCGTTACGCGAAGCTCTGGGTGCCATGCAGCATTTCCACATTTCCGGTGTGCCAATCACCGAGCAAGGCAAACTCGTCGGTATCCTGACCAACCGCGATATCCGTTTCGAGCTAGACCTTGATCGTCCCATCTCTGAACTGATGACCCACGACCACCTGATTACCGTGGCGGTGGGTACCACGCTTGAGCAGGCACGCGCTATCCTGCACCGCTACAAGGTTGAGAAGTTGCCGGTCGTTGACGAACACGGCATGCTCAAAGGTCTAATTACCATGAAGGATATTCAGAAGAAGATTCTGTATCCGAATGCGGCAAAAGACAGCTTTGGGCGTCTGCGCGTGGCCGCCGCTGTCGGCGTCGGACCCGACACAGAACATCGTTGTGGTGCGCTGGTCGAAGAGGGCGTGGATGTGATCGTGGTCGATACCTCGCACGCGCACTCGCGCATGGTGATCGAGATGGTAGCACGCATCAAAGACCTCTTCGGCAAACAAACGCAACTTGTCGCCGGTAATGTAGTGACGAGCGAGGCCACCGAGGCATTGATTCAGGCCGGTGTTGATGCTATCAAGGTTGGCATCGGTGCGGGTGCCATCTGCACAACGCGCGTCATCGCCGGTATCGGTATGCCGCAGATCACGGCCATTTACGAATGTGCGCGTGTGGCTCGGCAATACGATGTGCCGGTCATCGGCGATGGTGGCATTCAGTATTCTGGCGATATTGCCAAAGCTATCGCGGCGGGCGCGGACACCGTGATGCTCGGTAGCCTGCTGGCTGGTGTTGATGAAAGTCCCGGCGAACTGATCATCTCGCACGGTGAGCGTTTCAAGGACTATCGCGGTATGGGGTCAATTGGTGCGATGAAGCAGCGCAGCTATAGCAAAGATCGCTACTTCCAGGATGGCATCATGGACGAGTCGCGCCTGATCGCCGAGGGCATTGAGGCACGTGTGCCATATAAAGGCCAGCTTGGCCCGCTCGTGTATCAACTGGTCGGCGGTCTGCGTCAGTCAATGGGCTACACAGGCTCAGAGACCATCAAGGACATGCAAGAGAAGACGCGCTTCATCCGCATCACCAATTCCGGCTTGCGCGAAAGCCATCCGCA
>JAJZEJ010000860.1 GCA_021828635.1 Chloroflexota bacterium | reverse complement strand
GAGCATCGAATAATGAAGGTGTATCTAAACACTTCTGTTTGCTTCTGTTTACGACTTGCTGAATATCTCTTGGGCAAACCGCAATCCCCTCATAACGCCAATAAGCTGTGTTTGGGCAACGCAAACTAGAAAACTTTTCTATCTCACACTGACAAGCATCTATTTCCTGTATTCTTAGTGCATCATGGTAATACGAAGTGAAAAACTGGCGGAGGGCCATACGAAGAAGTCTGATATGGTTAAATGCCAGATCAGGAAGGTTCTGCAAATTTTCCACCGAGTACCATTGCACATGAGCTGCGTCGTCGCCTGCCTCGATTTCGGCTGCTGGACTGAGAGGTTCTGAGAGAATATAGAGCAAACAAACATATTTTCCACGTGGGTCTGCAAAATCTTCATAGGTTTGTACTTGCTGAAACAGATGTAGAGGAATGTCTAAACCTGTTTCCTCGCGTGTTTCACGCTGAGCAGCAGCTTCTAATGAGAGATCATCTGTGGTGAGATGACCCCCAGGAAGCGCCCACATCCCTTTATAAGGTTGCTTTTTTCGTTGGATGAGTACGACTTCCCATCCGGCACCGGAAGGGGAGAGGCGCGGAATAACGGCATCTACTGTGACAAAGACGCCCGATGCTGTATCTGACATAAAAGTAATCTCCTTACTTCTTGTATGCTACTACCCCATACGCCTCTGTGTGCCGCGTTACTCGTGTGAAACCAGCTTCTTGCAAGCGCCGCACTGCACCGTGCATGACACCGCTACCAGTCTTACTATTGAGGTCGCCGATATAGTGGAAGAGCCGTCCACCTCGCTTGAGGACACGGTAGAGTTCACGATAGAAAATGCCGGAGTAAAGTAAACCAGCTAGTTTAAGAGTCGGGGGATCATGCACAATGAGGTCAAAACTCTCGGAGGTTAAGGGTGGTACGACTTCGTAGGCATCGCCCATTACCTGCGTGATTTTAGGATTGATGAAGAGTTCCTGCGACCAGGGATTAAACTGTGCTATAGTCTGCACGCTAGGGTCAAGTTCGATAGTGGTCACGTCGTGAGCTTCATGGGCTGCCAGGATAGCAGTATAGCCTAAGCCAGTTGTAGTATCGAGTACAGACCCTCTTATTGGGGCAATAGCGGCGATCATGCGTTGTGCATGCTGCCAGGGGTCAACTTCTTTGACACGATGCATAATAAAGCCTGCGATCAGCATACTGGGAGCGCCCTGCGTAGGAAACAGGCTGCATAAGCGGCTCGTTGCTTGAGAGAAACTCTGAATAGCCTGCATTTCGTTGTCATTTATGATATAGCAGTTCACCTCGGACTGGCTGATCTTTTCAACGCTAGTCCAGTCCAGGTGTTCGCCAGTTGCAAAGCTCACACCTTCTGTACTCAATGTGACACTGGTGTGACTTATGCCAAGATCAAGCGAGGTTAGGACTGTAGTCTGACCTCGCTTATGCATTTCCAGTAGTGGTCGTGCCTGGATGTAGGATAGAACCACAGACATGGAGAAAACTATCCTTCCCAAATGGGTACATCATACTCATGTTCATGCACAAACCAATTTCCCAAAAGAACCATGTCAGAGAATAGTATGAGCGTTTTCTTATCTCTCGTGTAGGAAGCTCGCTGCAAGATGAGTACAGGTTCATCAGCAGGTAGTTGAAACAAGTTTTGCTCATCAAGTGTTGTCATGCGAGAACTATATACATCCCTTGCACGCCCAACAACAAGATTGTGTTTCTCTTTTATATACTCAACTACGTGATCTACCACTCCATGCTTCATCGGTTCTAAGATGTCGTTTACAAGTTCTAAGGGATAGTAGGTGTCCCATGTACAAATCACTGTACGATCTATCCTGGTGAGACGTGAGCGTCTCACGAACTGTTGGTCGGCTGGCAGATGAAACCTTTCTACAGCGTCTTCTGGAAGAGTAGTCACCTCTATGCTACGAAGTTCTGTCTCTGCCTGATACTGAGATTGTGCAAAGGCTGTCCAGCTACCGAACATACCAGTGATAGCAATAGCTGCCCTACGTACCGGCTTGCCAGCTTTTAAGGCAAGCACATCCCTCTTTCTGTACCAGGGTTTTTTCTTTCCCTCGAAATGGTAAGAGTGAAGATTCGGTTTAATGCTTGCGTAGAAAAGCTTCTTTGATGCAGCAAGTTCCTCCATCACTTCTTCTGTATCCAGGTACTCTTCATTCTCAACTGCTTTTGACATATATGCTTGCTCCTGCTCATAGACTGACTATGCGGTTAGTTCCTATTATGGAACAAATAGAGACTTTTGTCAACGCCTCTCTCCTTTAGGAGAATTTTAGATAAAAATGGATACAAAAGGTTGACAAAGAGAAACTTTTTTGGTATTATTTTCATAGGTTATTTGGCAGGTTCAAGGAAAGGCTTATTTATGAAAAGGTAAGAGAGCGACAAAGCGGGCGGATGCCAGTAGCGACAACGAGCGTTCGTTGTGCAGGAGACCCCTGCCGCAGCTAGCTGGTCGGAACAATCCGCACGTTACGGCATGACGGCACAT
>JAJZEJ010000175.1 GCA_021828635.1 Chloroflexota bacterium | reverse complement strand
CCACGTTTGACCGCTCCGGTTCAAAGGCCAGCGTCACCTGCTCTTCCTCAGCGATTTTTATGGCTGCCTCCATTGAGGACAGCAGGTCTGACCATGCCTGGGAAGAGGCATTCTCTGGATGCCAGCGCCACATATCATCAGAGTCATACGTTCCGGTACAGATGGTAATCACAGAGACTCCCATTGCGGAACAGGCCGATGCCAGGATGCGTAATCGACGCAGGCCCGCCTGGCGCACGTTGTGGTCTGGATGAATCATGTTGTACGTGCCTGAAATGGCCGCGATCTCAATGCCTCGGCTCAGTGCAGCTTCGCGAATGCGGATGGCGAGGGAGGGTGCAAGCGTATCGGGGAGCGTCGGCAGACCAGCGCAGGCCAGATTGAACTGGACGCAATCCAATTGATGTTCTTTCACCGCATCGAACACCTCTTCCAATTGTGGACGAGCAAACGTCTTGGCAAAAATTCCCAGTCGCATCAGACACCTCCTGTCACTTCGGCCAGTGGAATCGATGCCCCCGTTTCGACCGAACGCGAGATTGCCACGAGCGCCCGCGCTGCTGCAATACCGTCTTCAATGTTGGCTCCATGCTGTGGTGTCCCATGCAGGATTGAGTCCGCGAAGCCCTCCAGTTGTAATTGATAGACATGCGCATCCGCACCGAGAGGACGATGATACTGTCCATCACGCACACTGAAACATTCCACTTCACTGGAGCGCAGATACCAGGGATTGAAGGTTTTGCCAAGCACACTGCCATACTCGCCGTAGACCTGAAAGCCCTCATGCCAGTCCATACGTACCGCCATCGTCAGATCAAGGTGGCCTACGCTGCCATCAGCGAACTCTGCGGCAACAAACCAGCAGTAGGCTCCAAATTTCTGCACCAGCCTGGCCTGCACGCTCACGATTTCACCACCCAGAAAGCGAGCGGTATCGACGAGATGGCTACCGTGGCCTAAGAGATAATAGCGTTGCTTATCCGCTTTCGGATTGCCCTCTGGTCGGCTGGCGCGAGTACTGGTGACTGGAATGGGTTGGAGCGTATCGGTCATCGTGTAACGATAGGTTGAGTCGCAGTACCAGGCTTTAAGGGCGAGCAATTGCCCCATCTCTTGCTTAATGAACTGGTGAGCGAAGGCGATGCCGGGGTCGAAACGTTTCATGGTTCCCACCTGTAGCCGCAGGCCGGAGGCTTGGACCTGCTTCCGTAATGCTTCGCAATCCTCGATAGTGACGCCAAGCGGTTTTTCGACGAGGACATGCTTGCCTGCGGCAATCGCTCTGGCCGCATGCTGCACATGAAACTGGTCTGCGCTGGCAACGATGACTGCTTCGACCTGTGGGTCTGCCAGCATGGCATCGTAATCAAGATAGGTGACGTGTGGTTGGTGGATCGCGGCCATCTTCGTGACCAGATCTTCGGCCACATCGCAGATGGCATATAATTCGGTATTGCGTGCCTTGCGGCAAGCTTCAAAATGAGCTGCTTGCGAGATAGCGCCTGCTCCCAATACGCCTGTTCTCAGCAGTCGGTTTTCTTTTTGTCTCATGGTTACTCCAAATATGGGAAAGTGTTGTTGGCAACTTTTCTTCCGCGATTGGCTCTTTCATCTCTATTAAATAGAAATATACCATCTTTTTGTGTGGTTTTCAATTGGTGAAAGATGATGACGGAGCGGCACAGCATATACATCGCATCCTTTGCAATGTAATATGCTGTGTCGCTCTATCTAAGGCGCAAAGTGATTGCTTAATTCACCAGCGTCGTTTGTGGATTTGTGGGTAATATGAGCGGCGCTGTGGGTGTCTGGTTGAAGTTGAAATCTTGCGTCAGATCGCCGAGTTGCGGCACGTTCTCGCTTACCACGGGACGGCTATCGGGTCGGCCATCGTTTTTGGGGTTGAGGCGCTGGCCATTCAGGAAGTCGTCCTCGATGAATTTCAGATAGGCATCGAAGCTGAGCGTCTGATGGTCGATATAGCCCTGCTTCGCGTAGGGACTGATGACTATCCCAGGGACGCGAATGCCGTAGCCGAGCGCATCGACGGAGGGCGGCACAACCTGATCGTAGAAGCCACCCCAATCATCCCAGGTTAGGAAGATGGCGGTACTATTCCAGTCGGGACTTTGCATGGCCGAGTTAATCAGACCGGTCACATAGCTCTGGCCTACACTGACTTTAGCGGGTGGATGCTCGCTATCGCTGGGATTGGGGAAAATCCACGAGACGGCGGGCAGCGTTCCGGCTTTGGCTGCCGAGTAGTAGTTGCTCAACGTCTGAATATTGCTGACCTGATTATCCTGATGCACATCGCTGAAGCCGGGCAGAACATTCCAAATTTTGGGAACGATGGTTTTATCGCCTTTGAAGTTGACACCATCTAGCGGGTTCGCTCCCTGATCGAGATAGTTAACCCAGCTCACATGCTGCTTATCGAGCAGGTAGGTGATGTCCGTCCAGGCAAACGGTGTGGGGTCTTTCTTCGTTGTGTTCTTGGGCATGAGTGCGCTGGTGCAACTCATCGGGTCTTTGGC
>JAJZEJ010000198.1 GCA_021828635.1 Chloroflexota bacterium | reverse complement strand
GCATCACTTGCATTCCCTGCATCCCCTGCATGTCGTCGAGTGACTCCCAGGGCTGCCAGCGCACCGGACGACGACTGGCTCCACTTCCGGTGGTTCCCAGAAACACCCCTTGCGCTGTCCCAATGCTTTGCGTACTCCATTCAACGAAACTGGCTAACACCGAGGTCGGTAGATTGACAAAGCGATCCAATCCCCGCTCTACTGGTGAGAGCTGAGCGAACCGCCAGCCGATATCCTGCCGGTAGGTCAGCACGCGAGCTGATAGGTGCAGATCGCGCAACGCAGACAGCAGGTACGCGCTACGCTGCTCCAGGACCGCAAGGCTGCCCGCATGCAGTCCGATCACCATCTGCACCGCGTCAATGCGGTAGCGTTGGCGCTCTAAGTCCTCAATCACGCCATGCACCTGCTCCATGTGGACATGCTGCGCCGCTTTCACCAACCGCTGTTGTTTCTCACGCACGATCTCATGGCTGGCGAGCTTGAGCTGATCGAACTCTAACTTCTGAATCATTTGGCGCGTGTCCAGCTCTTCGCCGCCTGTCGCTAACACCATCGGAAGTCCGAGCGAGGTCAGTGCCTCGTGCCACCCACACACCAGGTCGGGACCATAGCCAGTCACTTCCAGATATCGCTGATAGCGCGTGGTGCCATGCACCGTGACGGCTAAAACATCAGGACGCAGCACCACCGCTTCCGGGGCCAGCAGATCGGCAAAGGACACCTTGTCCGGCTCCACACGCGCCTGCGCGTTGCCACTGCTATACCCAAAGCTGCCTTGCACTCCCGTCACGCTTTTTTTCCAGCGCCGTCCCCCCGTGTGACTCCCCGCATCACTCACGGTGCTGCTTGCAGGCGTGGAAGTCGGCGATGCTGGGGCAACACGCACCTGGAACGAGGGGAGCGCCGCGCCAGGGACCAGGCAAGAGGCAAAGGCCGCCAATGCCTCGGCATCCTCTAGCACCTCAGCTCGCACATCGAGGTGGGCAAAGAGGGTGTGCGCCTGGGTTAGCCGCGTGCGCAGGGTGTCGCGTACCTGCTCCGGCGTGACTCTGCTCCTGCTACGCAGCGAGGAGAGCGTCATCCAGGCTCCTACCAGAGAAAGGGGACTGCGTGTGTCGCCCTCGGCTCGTCGCGCGGCAAGTTCCTGGCTTGAGGCTGAGAGGACCAGGTAGTGCTGCCTCTGCGTGCAGGTCGAGAGCAAACGCTGCTGGACGGACAGAGAGGCCGACTGAATCTGGTGCAGCGCGGGATGGGCCACCAACGCCTCGGCTGCCGCTCGTTCCGCAAGAAACGCCGCATCTTGCTGTGGATCGCTCTGCTCGACTACCGTCACAAACTTGACTGCCGCGCCCGCACCCAAGCCATCCAGAAACTGCTTGATGCGCTCATAGAAGCGCAGCTGTTCTTCTTCTGGCACCAGGTGCAGATTCTGCACTGTCTCCACCCGCACGATGGACCAGCAGGTCACGAGCGGAGAGCTACCCTTGCTCGCTGGCGTCCTGGCGCTGAAGATGCCTCGCTCCACATGGTCAAAGAGCGGCCAGCTGCTCTGCACCGAGGGAGCCTCGCCGCGTAGGCGTGGTGAAGGTGGCTGGGAGGACGGGGAGGCGCGACGGAACACGCTCTGGCGCGGCAAGCTCAGAAAGCGCAGCCGCAAGAACAGCCAGTGCAGCATGCTATACCCCTGGGAGGTGACATGCACCAGCACTCCTGTGATGCCGCCCAGGAGGGCGCACACGAGCAGACGTGGCACGAGAGACAGACCATTCGTCACGGTTAACAGGAGCAGACCAACGACCAGGTCGCTAAGCAATTGGGGTAACGTCATTCCTAGCAACTTCTCCTCAAAGGAGAACAGGCGGCCTGGCACCTTCCGTCGCAACGATGGCGTGGGTCCATGCGAATCATGGAGATCAGACATGTCTGCTCACTTCCTTTCTTCTCGTCTTATCTGAGAACACTCCTTGATTAGATGCCGGCAAACAGATGGGTGATCTGCACCACCACGAGAAGAAAGCCTCCCACGAGCGCCGCTGAGATCCCAACATGGATGATATGCTCCCACTTCTTGGCTCGCCCGGCGGGTGAGGAGTCGGTGGATAACATGAAGGTGCCAAGCGCCCACAAGCCCACGAGGGTGAGCAGGCTTACGATGATCAGGGCTACATCGTGGTCAATGTTCTGAATCACCTGGTTTAAGAAGCCCAGGGCTGGAACGTTAAAAGTTTGCTTGTTCATGATTGTTCCTTTACGAGGCAATGATGCTCTGTTACTGGAATAATAAGGCCAGGGTCAGACCAGAACGCAGAATATCCCCCAGTCCACCCGTCGATGCGCCGATGGAAGCTGAGAAACGGGCCAGCACCCCAGGAATCTCCGCCGCCAGGTAAATGGTGGCCAGGGCAAAGAGAAAGCCTACCACCCCCGTTTGCTTGGCCGCTTGCAGCATGGCAATCCCCAGATCGAACGTCAGCAGTTGAAAGAACTGCGTGAAAATCGTCACGAGATAGGTGCGCAGCCAGAAGGCGAACCACGCTTGCGTCTGCGGCAAAAACGCCGTGAGGAAGGCGGGACCAGAGAGAATGTAGAGAACATTCAAAAACACAATGCGTTTGAAATTCTGAAACAGCACCCGTATGATGGCAAACAAGCCCGCCAGCGTGAAAAAGGTTCCAAACACGAACGACTGCGTTGCGGTGAGCGGCGAGCCGTTGAACAACGTGAGAGCCTGCCCTAGATTTTCCGTCACGATTTGACAGAGAAAGTTATTAAAACTGATCAACTCAGTGCCAAGAAAGCCCGATGCATGAATCAAAAAAACTGTCATGAACAGGCGAGCCAAAAACTGGGGAATGGGCATGCCAGGAGTGCCAGTATAGCGGCCATGCACGATCTGCAGAATGCCGAGCAAGCCAAAGAGCGCCAAAAAACTATCAGCGATCAGCACCATCAGTCTCCAGCTCATATTCACCACGGCGTTTGAGGTGGTCAAAGGCAAGGCGGTGGTCGTGAACACGCCTGCAATCTGGTCAATCAATTGCATAAGGCTGTGGTTCAAGTTTTGGTTTGTCACTCCAAGCATCTGGAGAAGGGCTTGTAACCCTTGCAGGAACAAGGGATCATTTGATGGGAACATGGCCTACCTTTTCTTTCCTGGTGATCTAGACGGCAACGTCAAGAGACAACCGGTGGTGCGCGTGCCTCCGGCGAGCATCAGGTCCATCAGGGGCTTCCTGAACATCTCACACGAGCAGCATAGCAAAGCGGAGTCGAACGGCAGGCGTGCGCGAGAGGGCAGGCGGTAGGGACACAGGGGCTGGCGAGAGGGCAGGCAGAGGGCAAACTGTGGGAACACAGGGCGTTCCCAGGGGTGGACAGGAAGTTCGATGAGAGGACCGCCCTATCGACACTCAACCTACAGTCTCCTGCTCGCCTCCTGTCCGTTCACCGCTCGTCCGATGTCTGCCCACAGCTCACCCATAGCTCACCCATAGCTCACCCATAGCTCACCCATAGCTCACCCATAGCTTACCCACAGCCCATCGCCACGTGATCGACATCCTATCCCCTCAGCTCTGTTACAGTGATAGTAGCTCGCAGTGAGCAAAGAAGTATTGAGGTATCCCCGCGTCAGGTGCAGCCTGGAGGAGCCATCGGCGGGGTGATTTCCTGACCGATGAGCCTCTCTTTGGCAAATCCAACGCGCGAGGATGAACACAGGAGGTTCATCATGGTCCTAGCAATGGGTTTTGTTCTTGTTCCTTTCGTCGTCGTGCTTGTCGGCATTGCTTTGTTGGTTGTCAGTGCCATAGAGGCTCGCCATCACAACAAGGTGCGTAAGGCAGTGCGAGACGAGCAGGAGAAGCAGGTAGAGGCTCTTCTGATCTCTTACAGACAGGAAGGAGAGAGCCGAAAAAAGCAAGCCTTCTTTTTTGCGCGTCTTGGTATGGTGTGCCTGGAATTTGCAACAGCTTTCCAGGTGCATCAAGACATTCGAGATGCCCTGATTGATCAAGAGGCATTGCAGGATTGCCTCTTTGAAGAGACTGCCAACCTTGCCAAACTTGAGCTGCTCGAAGAGCAGTGCATCAAAACGGAGCAAAGACTTCTTGACATGAGCGTCGATCTCGCTGCTCGCTCCACAGAGGAGGTGCTTTCCATCATCCACACCCTCAAGAGCATCCATGATTCAGCTCTTGTGGACACATTGACACTTTTGTCCTTTTTGGCTTCTGCTACTATCTCACCGGAAGAGAAGCTCGACATCCTTTACAAGGTGGATACCACCTATATGGCCCAAGACCAACAGGTGGCATGTTTACTAGCAGCATCCTATGATTGGCCTACGGTCACCAGTGAGCTAGAGAAGCTCACGACAACGATTGCACTGATGCGAACCTTCTTGACAAGGTATCGCACACAAGCACTGAACCTTTACAACTAGCATCAACCATCAGCACCATCCGCCACAGTGCCTTCGTGTTCTGTGGCGCTGGTGCAAACCGGTGAACATGGAACATTGCGCGTGCTGTGGAGATGGAAGAAAACACACAAAGGAGAATAGTCCATGTTTCACCCATCATTTTCTGTCGATCTTGCTGCTCTCAATGCAGCCCAACAAGCCTACCTGGATACCCTTGCTGAGGTACGCAAGCACAACCTGTCCCACAGGAGCATGCTTCAGCAAATCCAAAGCCGAGGATCACGTCTGAACCAGCAACGAACCACGCTGGAGCAGCTCGCGGGTGCTGGTCGGATCAACGAAGCCCGCACCCAACTGGCCGTGTTTCTGCACGAGTGGGCGCAGTTGCAAGCCTTGCAGGATACCGTTCACAATGGTAAGTGGCTTAACCCAACCCAGGTTACTATTCAAGCGTTCTGGCAACGCTTGAACAGTGAGCATGTCTGGCTTGCCAATCAACTGCTGTTCTCCTGGCAACAAGGACAGCAGGCGCAGGCCAGCGATGCATCCCGACTCGTGCAGCGACAAGTTCAAGCTGCTGATGATGCCTTGTATCACATCGGGGAACACACCCAACGAGTGCATCATCAGAACCTGGACCTGATACAGGCCGTGCGTGATGCGCACTCAGACGCACGCACATCTCTTGACGAGGCACGCCTCGCCTCCGAGACCATGCTGGATTTTGCAGCCCAGGTGCAGCAAACGACGGTGGACATGCTCGACCTCACCAGCGAGCAAGCCTATCAGTCGTTGCCCGATGTCCTCGAAGAGCAGAGGAGTCAGCGCGTCGCCGGACGTCTGCGCACAATGCTTATCCTGGGGGGCATCTTCATTGGAATCCTGGTGCTGTTCTACCTCTGCATCCAACTTGGTCTGGTCTAGCCGAAGGATGCCACCACGCGGGACGCGCCCGTGTGAGGCCGGTGAGGTCGGTGGGTACGCCTGGTCTGTTCTGGTGCGGGCGCTGACGTACCAGGGCGAGGAAGGCGGCGGGGCAATCCGTCACTTTCCACTCCCTCTCCAGGCGGAGGGGACAGCGCACACGCAACCCGGCATCTCAACAACTGAATACAGCCCTGGTTTTCTGTCCCTGCGCGTGGTTCGCCCCCACGCGCCGTCAGCGGAGCCGCACACTCCGCAGCAGGGTGGCCCCCTGCACCGTTTCCCAGGTATATGGGGCGTGCGCCCCCATATATCGCCATCATGCGACGCCGTTTGTGTGTCGAGTGAAGATGAGTTCTGTTTCGTCAGAGACAGAACGCGATGTGAGTACCCTGATGGTCGAGTGGTCTCGCTCCCCTCCCAGGTTACTCTCATCCGTCTTTCGCTCCCCCCACTGCCGAGTGTGATGAAGGTCTCGCAAGAGACAAACCCACCCCAAAAAAGGTGTTCGGAAGGAAAGGCACCCAAGCCTCCTCTCCGAACCCTTCTCCTATTTTCAGACCCTACCCTATCTGGCATGTGTCTGGCATGTGTCTGGCAAAATGTGCTGTATATCTTGCCAGACACATGCCAGATATATGCCAGATATATGCCAGGTTGCTACCTTCTTGGAGAGGAAAAAAGAGCCCACGGGTTGCGCAACGAGAATCATAACTGAACAATAAGGGGGGGCGCACGCACGAAAACCGTGTCTCGCTTCCGAGAGAAGACGGCAAGAGATCTATTTCGAGATAAGGAGGTGTAAATTTGGGCATGATGTCGAGCGAATTTTGGATAAGTCGCTTTACTTGAGCTTATCTCGTTGCACAACCCGTGGGAAGAGAGCATCCAAGACGCTGGGTTCCGTAAAGCTGATGATTAAGTCTGCTAACAAGAGGGCGAGCGAGCGTGTCATCACGGCCTTGCCTGGCTGCACACACCAACTCATCGCCATCACGGTTGCCCACTGGCTCCCGACTGGCTCCCGACTCGTTGTCGTCTGCCTTTCGACTCATTTCCGACGCTTTCTGAATCTCGGTCAGGTACACTGAAAAGTGAGAAGAGATGAAAACCCCGATGTGGGTGGACATCTGATGGAATGCGCTGGCCCATTCCCATTGCTGGTCAGTACCGACTGCCCGCTCTTGCCACATGAGTGTGAGTGAGAGTGTGTGCGGCATCCACTGCTTGTTCGTGCTTCGCTCTTCCTGGCAAAAAGCAGAAACGAGCAGTGCGCTGAATCCTGGATACCTGTACAGGTGCAAGCAGGTCCCCCAGTGGGGTGAACTCTCCTGGATCGTCAGCAGCGAAACGGTGTTCTTGGAGTGCGTCTCACGACGTGCGTTGAGAGGAGTGCGTGAAGAAGAGCCTGTTCCTGGAGCGTGTCCTTGGAGCGTGTCCTTGGAGTGTCTGCGTGAAGCGCATTGAAAGAGTATGTCCCTGTGCTGTGTTCCCCTGGTATCCAACCTGGTAGGGCGTCTGAGGGAGATCGTCCAGCAGTAGGCAAAACGACGGAGTGCGTCACGCGACACGTGCTGCTGAAATGGGTGCTGCTCTGGTGCTGCTGTCCTGGGCATAGTAGCGCCGCCATAGAGAGACAAGCAAACATCTCTCTCGTGAACAGAGCATGCTTTCCTACTTTTTATGTGAAAAGTAGGTGTAACGGGAAGACATCCAGTAAAACATATGAGTCGATGTCTAACGGGACTTTCCGCCCTTTTTTGGTGTCCTTCTATTTTCATCCTGCTTTGTCAACCTTCATTGAACACTTTTGCGCCGCCATCCAACTGGCTTGAGGAGCGCATTAGTGTCACACCAAAAAGTGTTCAATGAAGGTTGACAAAGCAATACACCGTTTAGGCCGTTTGTTCAGGTTCATTCCTGGCAGCGGCCTCTTTTTTCGTCGTTTTTGTGACGTGTAAAAAGGAGTCCCATTATGATCACTCTCATCGTTGCTACCATCGTTTTCTTTTTCGTCGTTTTCGCTATCTTCGCCACTGGCCTAAAAACTGGGCGTGAAAGCGAACGCGAGATCCAGGAGAAGAGAACCTACCATGGAAAGATCGAGGCGTTGTACGAAGAAGTACAACACCTCCTAAATGTCACCCAAGAAAGCCAGAAGACCTTTTGCGAAGAGATTGCGCAACTGGCGCTCCTGGTCCCTACCTACCGCATGACGAAGGTCCATCTCGATCTCGTCTTTCTCGAAGACGAAATTCGAGGGCTACGCCTTCGGATCGAAGATGGATGGGCCAAATGGGCCAAAAGTTTAGTGGATGATGAACAGGTTGTTTAGGGTATCCTGGTGGTAGCGGAACGGGTTGCCGACCAGCTCAACGACTTCTGGGGAGACGGCGACTGTCTCTGCTCATCATCGCGCGGCTTTGGTCCCTTTTCGTCAGCATCAATGATGTTGGTGCTTTTCATGCCCACATCCGTCCATGCCCTTCATCCTCTTCATCCTCTTCTCCACCATTCCTTCCACTCACACCAGAAGAAAGCGAGGTATTCTCACACTATGGCAACCATTGTTCCCTTCCCACGGCCTGTGCAGACCACCGCATCTATCCCTGCTCGCTCTGCAAGCTATGCAGCGGCGCTGGCGGCACAGCAGGCCGGGATTAATGTCGTTCCTATTGCCACCGATGGGTCCAAGCGACCACCGTTCAAGTGGGAGCAGTATCAACGTCATCGCACCACACTCGACGAATTACGCCACTGGTTCGTCGAGCGTTCCTATGGGGTAGGCTTCATCGCGGGGGCCATCAGTGGCAACCTGGAGCTGCTTGACTTTGATACGCGGGATATTTTTCAGCAATGGTCTGAGCGTATGCAGCAAGAGGGCGTCGGGCCGTTGGCGACTCGTCTGGCACGAGGCTACCTGGAAGAGACACCCAATGGCATGCATCTGTGGTATCGCTGCCGCCTCATTGAGGGGAATCAGCCGTTGGCGCGTGTCAGGCTCTCGGCAACCAAACGCAAGGTACTCATTGAAACGCGCGGCGAAGGCGGTCTGGGTGTGGCAGCACCCTCAGATGGCACGGTGCATCCCAGTGGACGATCCTATCGCGTGGTGCAGGGCAGTGTAACAACGATAGTCACGCTCACGGTCCCTGAACGCTCACGGGTGTTGGCCGTCGCCCGTTCGTTTGATACCTGTTCTGAGCGAGCCACAGAGCAGGCACCACGCCTGTTATCCAAGAGAGCCGTCTTCTCCACTTCTGCTGATGCTCAAGGAGAGCGACCAGGTGACATCTTCAACCGAGAAGCCACCTGGCAAGAGGTGCTGGAACCGCATGGCTGGCGGCTTCTACAAGAACGGGATGAGGAGGGGTACTGGACGAAGAATTGCCATACCCATGCCACCACCAACTATCAGGGATCGGGGTTGCTCTACGTCTTCTCGACCAGCACGCTCTTTGAGCCGGAGCGTGGCTACTCCAAGTTTGCCGCCTATGCTCTCCTCAATCACAACGAAGATTTCCAGGCTGCGGCACGCGACTTGGTTGAGCGCGGCTATACTTCATAAATCGGTTTGTGACCTCAACATACAAGAAAGAAGAAAACAGATGGAAAAAATTAATCTTGAGACTGTCGTGCTAGTTGCAGTTGAAATAACTGCGGAGAAATTGACTGATGATGAGCTACAAGCCTTGTACCTCATAGCGATGCTGAAGAGTGATCCTCGCAAGACCATAGGGTACGACAAGGCAGCGGCTCTCTTTACAGATGTAGGTGGAACAATGTCCCCCATCGTCCTTGCTGCATTTGGGCGCGTCTGGCAGCAACGCATCGGGAGCAAGCAGCAGAGATAGCTCTGACGCAACTGGCGCTTTATCAAATCTGGATCAAATCTGAGTCGCATGCAGCTAATGCCTCACCATCTGGTCTAGACGTTGACTACCATCCACCTTCCCACTTTTGAGAGACCATGCACAGGGCATGGTCTTGTCCTTTTTGGTTCCATTCTACACATCACGCTGGCAAGCATCCTGTTCTCGTCAGCGAAAAGGAGGAATACCATGTCAGAACAAGAACACGAATCACCTGAAGAAGAGGCTTCAACAGCAGGCGGAGGCAGTCGTCGTCAAAACAATCTTCTTGTGCTGTTTCTCATCGCCATGCTGCTCATCGGCCTAGTGGTAAGCTTGGCGCACTTTGGGAGTGGGGGATCGTCACCATACAGTCCTCAAAGCCAGGCTTATGTGTTGGCACAACAGGTACAAACACAGCGGCAACAGACGCCGACGGCAAAGAACTACTGCGAGGCTCAGCTCTATTATCATACAACTAGTGGAGTGTCCACTGGCCCTAGCCAGATCAAGGACGGTTTTGGCTCGTACCCTACCCACTGTGAACAGGTATTGCTCCAGCGGGTCAGTCAGACTACCTTACCATCGCTCACAACACAGGACTATGCGCAAACTTCCACGATTGATGTGGTCGTCTTCTCACAGGTGCGTGTCTGCGTAGATTGCAAGCCGACTTTCCCCACCTGGGAGAACACGCTGCGTCAACAGGTGATACACGCACGGGGAAGCGCCAAAACAACGCTCAATCTCTACGTGTTTGATATTCGCCCCGGCTCTCTTTCCGGTTTTGCTCCCGGAACCTTTCGCGCAGGTCCCTTTAGCCCACCTTCTCAGGGAACACAGCCACCGGTTCCTGTGCGTTCCCTGGATATTCGACAGGTGTATCCCGTGAAAAGCTGAGTGGAGGTGGCTCCGGTTGCTTTCTTGCTTTCGCTCAAGCATGGAGAGATGGCCGAACGATGTTATACTAGTCATGATCGTGATCTGGATCGATTGGAAAGGAGATCAACTATGGATGAGTCAGTCATGGTGCGCCTGCAACAGTGCATGCAGCGGCGTCAGTGGTACGGGCCAGAGGGGTTAGCCGTTACTAGTGAGATGGAACGCACTGATGCCCGCTTGCGTCACGCCTTTTTCTGCCAGAAGGCGACCCAGGAACAGATTCAGCAAACGGAACACCTGCTGGGGTTTGCTCTTCCCCCACTGCTGGTCGCGCTCTATTCTGCGCTCGCTAACGGGGGCTTTGGCCCTGGCTATGGGTTGCGCGGGATGGTAGGAGGGTACGGGACGCCTGCGACGCCACTTGGCAATGGAGAGATCTTTCGGAGCGATGAAACGATGGTGAAGTATCATCGTCGCGCATCCAGCCTCATCCCTCTCGCTTTCGAGCAGCAGACGTGGAGACATGACGAGCAGGGTCAGCCGTATGTCATCCTTCCCGCCAACCACTGGCCGACTTCTCTTGCGCCACTCTGCGATCTGGGCGATGTCCAGGAGATCGGCATCAATGAGCAGGGTCAGCTCTCTCTGCTCGTGTCAGACCAGGATGAGCGCCTGTGTCGGCTGTATCGCGTGGGAACACTAGCAGCGTGGCTGACCCAGTGGAGCAACACGGCCTCCGCCGAGAGTGTGTCCTGATGCTCTCTCAAGCTCCCACCCCACAACAAGAAGAGAGCCATGCTCTCAGCCAGCATGGCTCTCTCACAAAACATTCATCGATGCTCCAAACGATACCATGACGTAGCTCATTTTTGCAAGCTCATCAGCGCCATCCTTCTCGCAAGGGTGGCGCTGTTGTGTGGAGAAAGAAGGAGAGTTTATGCTCACAACCATGATCCCGCCGGGCGCAACCATTGGCTACGATGATCCGTCCTGTCGCACCCCTGCCCAGCTGGCGCAAGATGCGCCCATCTGGCCCGATGGTAGCCGCGCCCTGCTCTGGCGCTGCCCCACGTGTCGGCAAGCGTGGTACGAGCAAGGCCGCTTCCACGCCTTC
>JAJZEJ010000363.1 GCA_021828635.1 Chloroflexota bacterium | reverse complement strand
TGGTCATCAATAGAGTATTGATGAGTACGCTCTATAGGGAACTTGATAGGTTGCCCCATCTGCGAGAAAGTGAGGCGTCACGATGCAGCCTGATACGGAACAAACCAAAAGCGTCCATAGTGATAGTGGGTGTGGCTCTCAATGTATGTCGCCCCTGACACCCATAAACGAGTTGGATATGGCCCATTATAAATCGATTACGCTGCCCTCGCGTGCCGCCAACAGCAACGCAAGTAATATTTCACTCTATGGCCTCTCATCCCAGTATGGCGGCTCACAATCAAACACCCCCCATCATCTTTTGCCAGCCGAGTCAGATGTGACCGCGTCCGACCATCCATTTTATCCCCTGCTAGCGCCGACACCGCTACACATCACCATGCCAGCACACGAGACGCCATCCACAAACCGTAACACTATTTTTACATCGAGTCTGTTGACGCTAGGGACGACTTTTGTGCTGCTACTCTACCTTATCACACCCGCCGTGACTACACTACTATCTGTCTTTCCAACCATGTGGAGTCGTCTGTTGATGTCTCTAGAACTTCTTACACTTGCCCAGTGGCTTGTAGTGCGTATTCTTCTGAAAACAACGAAGAGATAAATGATGCCTGTACCTTTGGTAGCTCACTTGCTATTTATTGCGCTTCATATACGCTGGACCAGTTATCTGCTAGCACTGCTGGTCGGCCTGACTAGCCTGATCGGTATTCGTCTTCTGGCGCATTTTCACAGCTTTTTCTGGCATTGGGAACGCTATCGCAATCAGCAAGCCGTGACAACGGGCGACCTGATGCGGCAACCAAAGCTACCTCATCTCAAGATTCAGATCACAACGCTCGGCACAGCAGGTAGCACAGAGGTTATCAGACAGAGCATTCAGTCTATTTTGTCTCTGGTCTACGAGGTGCCAGCTCTCTATGGACCCCTGCTGAACATCGAGGTGGTGACGGAAGCGCCGGAGCAGAAAGAACTTTTCGAGCGCGAGTTCGCCCATACTCCACTGGATGTACAAGTCTTTGTTATTCCGCCAACGTATGAGACGCCGAATGGCACAAAGCTCAAGGCACGCGCACTACACTACATGGTCGAATTGCGCCGCCAGGGCATCAACTACAAGCCAGGACGCACCTTTATTGCGCACTATGACGAGGAGAGTATCATTCCAACGGAAGAGCTTAAAAAGCTGCTCTATCATCTGGCCATAACCAATAAGCAGCTGCTGGAAGGACCAATCTACTATTCATTAAAGTATCGTTCAGCCAGCATGCTGTGTCGTGCGATAGAGGCCAATCGCCCCATTGGCGGCTTCGAGTGCTGTACGACAATGGAACACGGCTTGCCTTTACATATCCACGGCTCCAATTTGGTAATCGACGAAACCCTAGAAAACGAATTGGGCTGGGATCTGGGTATATTGCATGGTCAGCCATTTGTAGCGGAGGATTTTATCTTTGGCATTTTTGCTTACCTCTTGCGTGGTCCCACCATCTTTGGCTGGCATGGTTGCCTGATGCTAGAGCAACCACCATTGTCTTACCGTAGCACCTTCTGGCAACGTTATCGTTGGGTATTGGGCATCTTACAGGGCTTGAAGGCAATGCGCACACTACCACAATTCCGCAATTTACCGCTCAGGCAACGCCTGCTACTTATCTGGCGTATGCGCTATCGTGTGTTAACCTTCGCCTATGGGCTACCCGTTGGCATACTTGCGTTGGGCTATACACTCTATCAAAGCTACCTGCTACTCAGCAACCATCTCTTCCTGCCATTGCCTCTGCCGCTCATGCTCTGGTTGACCATCGTTGGTTTTCTCTGGCTCAACACGCTTTTCATTGGTGCTTGGTATAACCTGAGCTACACCACTGACTTAGCGTGGCAACAACGCTGGCTAGAAATTATGCGCGTACTGTGCTTGGCCCCGCTCGCGGGTATTATGGAGAGCGCGGCAGCATGCTGGGCTATTGGGCAATGGGCGCTCGGCCACCATACCGCTCGTTGGCAACCACTACCTAAGACCGTGCAGGCCGAACAACAGCTTCACACTCAGGCACTGGAGGAGCAGGATACCGCTATTGTGCTGTCTCTGGCGGAGCAGCGTTTGCAGCGCATCAAAGAATTGCGCCAACAACGTGAAAGCACAGCGCCTTCTCGTGCGATCAGTCGTTCAACGACAATGAAACGGATTAAAGGATATACTGCTCATGGCAAGATATAAAAGCTATAGATGCGCTGCCATTGTAATACTTGTTCTCAGTCTGCTTATCTTACAAGGCCATTTCATGGGCGCGAAATGGCCCTGGCCGAACATGCTTGCCATGCCACGTGCATCACAGATCAACGTCATTCAGCAAGCGGCCATCGTGGTCAAGACACAACGTCAGCAGAACACGTTGAATCGGCCCAATTTTCAAGCCGGCATTATCTTTCCACAAACGGGTACAAATGCCTATGGGCCGCAGGATACCAACTGGCAAAGCGGCCTGAGCGATATCGCCGACCAGACGGCGGCTCGCTGGATTGCGCTGACCATCAATTTT
>JAJZEJ010000262.1 GCA_021828635.1 Chloroflexota bacterium | reverse complement strand
CCTCTTGCCAGTCGCTCCCACTGACGGAGGTGCTATAGGCCATCAACGTGCCATCTTGACTGAAGATACTGCTCATCAGTGCTATCGTACCATCGGCGCTCAGTGTGTTGGGATCGAGAATTTCAACTGCTGCCCCATCGAGACCACATTGCATATATAGCACGGCCTGATTCTGTAAACCGCTATTCTTCGTATAATAGTAGCGTCCGCCGCGCTGATCTGGCACGCTATACTTGACATAATCGAGCAATGTGGTAAGGCGTTTCCGAATCTGTTCCCGTTCTGGAATGGCCGCTAGATAGGCACGTGTCACCGCGTCCTGCGCCTCTGACCACTCTCGAACCTCCTCGGATGAGGCATCTTCGAGCCAGCGATAGGGGTCCGCAACCGATAAACCATGAAAATTCTCGACAACATTGTCGCGTCTGGTTTGTGGAATCTGCAATGTAATATCTCCTATGCGGTATGTTCAAGGGATTGCACAAAGCCGATGATGACGGCCTGCACTTCATCGAGGCGATTTTGGAAGAAGTGATCGGCTTCGGGTACGGCAATCATGCTTTTGGGCGGTGGCACCTGCTCAAACCAGTGTTGTGTTTGCTCATAGGGGGCGAGTTCGTCCTGGGTGCCGTGGATGAATAGTTTGGGTTTGTAGCAACCCTGCAATGTATCGTCGCCGAACCAGCGTGCCGGTGTTCCCAGGCCAATCATAGCCTGCACGCGATCATCCACGGCGGCCACGCGAATGCCGACGAAGGAGCCGAAGGAGAAACCGGCGATAATAGCAGGTACACCTGGATAGCGGCGACTCATGAACTCTAGCGCATAGCGTACATCGTCCGTCTCGCCGCGTCCCTCGTCGTAGAGGCCGCTACTATGGCCGACGCCACGAAAATTGAAGCGCAACGCTGGAATATTCATGCCATGCAGCGTCTGCGCCACCTTGAACACGACCTTATTATGCATTGTTCCGCCATAGAGCGGATGGGGATGGCAGACCACACTGACATAGCGTGGTTGTGAACCCTCTTCCTCCGGCTTCAAAATTCCTTCGAGATAGCCCAACGGCGAGGGGATATTGACATGTAATACTTGATTGCTACCCATGTGATGCCTGACTTTGCTCTCCTATAAATACACGCCCCGTCTGTTCTTCCCAAATACTATCACATTCCGTCTAGCCTGCAATAATCCGCTATGGTTGTGTGTTATCATAGGAAAGGGTTGTCGCGGTCATTATTTTTTTAAGCCACGAGTGCTAGCACTCTCGGCGAATGATTGACAACCGTTAGGATTTGCGCTATATAAATAATAAGCAGTAGAAGCGTGGGTGCGGTAGAGCGACGGGGTATTATTGCGGGTACCCTGAATGCGGATATCCTGCCCATGACAGTGAGAGGTGATTGGTAGATGCCAACGTATGAGTATCTGTGTGAGACATGCAGCCACCGTTTCGAGGCGTGGCAGAAAATGAGCGACGAGCCTTTGCAGGTCTGCCCCGAATGTGGTCGTCATATTCGCCGTGTGTTTTATCCTGCGGGCATCGTCTTCAAAGGTTCTGGTTTTTATAAAACAGATCACGGCAATGGTGCTGTTCCAGAGGGCAAGAAGTCCGAAAATGGCAACGGTAGCGAGAGCAATGGCAGCAACGGGAAAGACGGGAACAATGGCAATAGTGCCAGTAAGCCCGCCAGTGAAAGCAAAGCTTCGGAGGGTAGCTCTAGCAATGCTAGTAGTTCTGGTAGCTCCAGTTCATCTAGTGATGGCAAGGTTGCCGCTTCGACCAACTCATAAATCATATAATATGTTTGAATCGTAAAATGGTCTGGACCGATATAGCGCATCTGTAGGGACCGCTGTATCGTGTCCGAAGGAAATGTGTGATGGAAGAATCTTTTTTGGCCGCGATGCAGCGCCAGCAGGTAGAGATTGCCGTTGGTGAGCTATTGCTTGCCTCTGATCACTATTCGCGCCTGGAAGTGATTGAGCGTCTGCGCCA
This sequence comes from Chloroflexota bacterium, assembly GCA_021828635.1. The sequence continues at coordinate 551 of JAJZEJ010000262.1, read as the reverse complement.
CCTGATCGCGCATGCCGACCGCAGCCTGGATGTGAGCCGTTTGAGTGAGTCCGCTCAGGAAGAGCTACAAGAGATCGGCCTGTTGTCATCCGCTAAGCCCCAGGAGTGATAGAAGGTAGCGTAGAAAGATTGGGCGAGCGCCAAAGCATGGCACTCGCCCAATTTTTTTGTTATCTCCGCGCCAAAAGTGAAGCATCTTTTTTTATATCTGGCTGAACAATTACGTCATTCTATGTAAGAAGATAGTGATATGACTGTAACACGTAAATAGTTTTGGAATTGCTTGCTTAACCTCTTGAAAAAACCAATCTTTTAAGTTATTCTTTTTTTAAGGAATATTTATTATAAAATATATAGTTATTTGCTATTTGGTAAGATGAAACGAAATTTCGACTAAAATTATAAGCTTTTAGTCTCACCTTGCCGGAGTTTGTTGCAAAGGATGCCTTTGAGCCATGATACAAAAGATAGTACTAGCAACAATTGAAGACCCAAAGGGTTCAAAAAAGCATGTCGAATTTGATAAAGTAACGCAACAATATAAAGTAATG
>JAJZEJ010000526.1 GCA_021828635.1 Chloroflexota bacterium | reverse complement strand
AATGGCGGCAAACATGCTGACAATTCGACAGATATACAGGAGTACATGATTCTGCCGGTCGGGGCCACAACCTTCCGCGAGGCGTTGCGCATGGGTTCCGAGGTCTATCAGTCGCTCAAGAAGGTGTTGCATCAGAAGAAGCTGAACACCAATGTCGGCGACGAAGGTGGCTTCGCGCCCTCGCTCGGTTCCAACCGTGAGGCGTTGGAGGTTATTCTGTCGGCTATTGATATGGCCGGCTATAAAGCTGGCAAAGATATTTGTCTGGGTCTTGATCCCGCTTCGACCGAGTTCTATCAGAATGGCAAATATGTGCTAGCACGTGAGGGACGCACACTGACCTCGCATGAGATGGTAGACCTCTACGAACAATGGATCGGCGAGTATCCCATTGTCACGCTCGAAGATGGTTTGGCTGAGGACGATTGGGATGGTTGGGCTATCCTGCGTGAGCGTCTGGGCAACCGCGTCCAGCTTGTCGGCGACGACATTTTTGTTACCAACATGAAGCGTCTCCGGCGCGGTATCGAGGAACATTCCGCCAACTCTATCCTCATCAAGCTTAACCAGATCGGTACACTGACAGAGACGATGGACGCTATCGAGATGGCGAAACGTGCCGCGTTCAGCGCCGTCGTTTCGCACCGTTCCGGTGAAACCGAGGATACGACGATTGCCGACCTGGTTGTCGCCACCAATGCCGGACAGATTAAGACCGGCGCACCCGCCCGCAGCGAGCGCGTCTCCAAGTATAACCGCTTGCTAGTGATCGAGGATGAGCTGGGAGCTGAGACGGCGCGTTATGCCGGTTTCAGTGCGTTCTACAATGTTCCGGCGTTGTATGCACGGGCGCGATAAGCAAAACAAAGAAATGCCGTAGAGGTGTGATTTATCACACCCCTCGCGTCTCTACAGAATAGCCTGCAAAACCCTCTCAACGGGTAGATTTTCTAACGACTTTTCATATAGCACCGTAACTTTCGAGCCGAGCGGTCGCCACACAGTGGGATCGCTTGGCCCGAACAGTGCAATCGTGGGTATGCCTGTCATGGCGGCGAGATGGGTGATGCCAGAGTCATTGCCCACGTAGCCTCGACACATCCGCAATGTTTCCGCAACCTCTAACAGTGGCGCATCAATCAGGGTATTGGTAGGTGGGATGGGTAGTGATTGTCGCAAAGTCTCTATGCGTTCGTGATCGGCTGGCCCTCCCAGCAATAGCACGGGGATGGATTGTTGCCAGAGATGTTGGATGAGCGCGGCGAACGATGGCACGGGCCAACATTTGTGCTTGCCGCCGCTGCCAGGGTGAATGGCAATGGAGGTATGAGGAATGGTAGTATGTGAGGGTACGACGGGCGACCACAAGGGTCTCCACCCCACATCCGCCCCGCCCCCGCCCCTACTATGTACGTTTTCGTTTGCTGTTTGTGCTAGGTAGTCTACGATGTGGATGTGTTCGCCTTCTGACGGACGACCAGGAGCAATAATAATGCCCCTGTTTGTAATTGCGCTCAAATTGCGTTGTACGATGCCTTCGGCGTCACGTAGCCAGCACAGTATGAGATCACAAGTGGAGATGAGGGTGTGTAACGCGGGAGATTGAATACCGTTATCGGCGAAGAGTGCGCTCCAGCGCGGGTCGCTATAATCATCGACAGCATCGGCCACATGCCATGCTTGTGCGAGCGGCAACACGGCGGCATTGCTGACAAAGGTGATGTGCGCGTGTCGTGTGGCCTTCAATGTGTGCATGATTGGGAAGGTCAGCAGGCTATCGCCGATAGCACCAGGACGGATGATGAGGATGTGTTTGTCTTGGTTATCTTGCATCATAGGTTATTTACGTGCTAACAATAGAATTTCGACAACAATAGCGGCGACGATCAGCACGATGCCAACGACGATGTTCCAGCTATGCAGGGCGCGTAAGACCAGGTTGAGTTCGATTGCTAGCGAGAGTAGTAGCGCCTGACGAAAGGCATATTTGACGGTGGTACGATAGTGCTGCGCCGTGATGAGCTGCGAGCCAATCACATAGGCCACGGGTGTCAGCGTACAGGTCAGGGCGACGATGAGGATGGCAAAAAAGACTACCAGAGTTGTGAGAGAGCCTGGAGCCACAGTATGTGTATAGTATAATAATCCTCCCCATGCCAGCAGTGCGATGACTGCTAGCATGGAGAGTGAGGCACGGCGGGTCATGTGATGCTACGTCCTTTGTCTTATTTCAACAGGTTGAAGCCGCGATTGTTGCTGCTAAGCGGAGCCTCGCTGCGTTTGCGACTCTCCAAATCTTCCTCGCTAAAGTATTGTTGCCACATGTCGGGTGCGTCCTTACTCTCGCCGCCGTGTTCCGTGATACGTGAGCGCACGCGGCAGATGACGGGTGTGTTAACCGCCGCGCCCGCCACAATGACCTGGCCTTTGGAGAGCGCGGGCAGGTTATCCAGCAGGTCGCGTCCAACACCCTCGATGGCCGCCGCTACACTCTTCTGGTCGATCTCGTTAACGATACGCATGATGCATTGCGTCTGGCACTGGCTCAGC
>JAJZEJ010000824.1 GCA_021828635.1 Chloroflexota bacterium | reverse complement strand
ATCTTCCCATCTCTCTTATATGAGGCTGATCGCTGCACCTTCTCAGTCAACCTGCTCGCTCACAACACGCTTGAGCAGACACGTCGCTGTATTGAGAGTATTCTTCGTTACGCGGGTGATACTGATCTTGAGATTGTGCTAGTTGATAACGCCTCGCAAGATAGTCTTGATTTATGGGCATCCATGTTCAAATACGACGAACCACGTCTGCATGTCATTCGTGCCAGCAAGAAAATGGGCGAAGCTGAAGCTCGCAATGTCGGCTTAAAACAGAGTAGAGGTCATTACATCCTACTCCTCGACACCAGTGTTGAACTGACCGGTGACATCTTTACGCCGCTTACTCAGACACTCACCGATACGGAGATTGGTATCACGGGTCTGCGTGGTCTACACACCGACGATCTGCGCCACTTTGAGCCAAGCGACGATACAGAGGTCGAGGCCGTTGATGGTCGTTGTATGGCCTTCCGACGCAAACTACTCCGACAGGCCGGTCTCTTCGATGAACATTACCACTTTGGGGCATATATGGACATCGACTTCACCTTCGCCATCCGTGATGAGGGTACACAGGCTATCGTCATGCCAGACTTGCCAGTGATCTATCACGCCGATCAGCCTGGCAACACACTATCGGATGCCGAGCGCACCCGACGCACCAAGCGCAACTTCTATCGCTTCCTCGAAAAATGGGGCGACCGCGAAGACCTGTTGCTTGGCGAGTTCGACGAAGAAGACGAATTTGAAGAGGAGCTTGAAGAAGAATAAGCTTCTACCATTGCTCATGTTAGGAGCGAAGGATGAGATGCATGGCTAGACTGGCTAGTCATGCATTTTCTTTCATCGAACATCTATACCCCATTCTCTCATCTCGTAAAGAATGGTATGATATAAATACAATCCAGCAACCAGTATTGTTTTTTTATACATTGGAAAGGTAGTGCCAACCTTGCAAACCTTAACGAGACGCACAGAAATTCCTATCGAATATACATGGAATCTTGAAAGCATTTTTGCTTCCAACAACGAATGGGAACAGCAATTCCAAACACTCCAGCAGCGTATTCCTGAACTTGAAGCACTAAAAGGCACGCTGGCGCACAGCGGCGACGCACTTTTGCGCGTACTACAAACTCGTGATGCCATTTTCGAGCCGACGGAGCGGCTCTACGTCTATTCGTCTATGCGCCGCGATGAAGATACCACCGTGAGCCAGTATCAAGCAATGGCCGACCGCGCAACGCAATTGTTCGTCCGCGCCTCTACCGCCGCTTCATACATCGAGCCTGAAATACTCGCGCTCTCACCAGAGACACTTGACCAATTCGTCCGTGCGACACTTGGCTTGGAACTCTATGCACAACAATTGCGTGATCTCAACCGCAAACGTCCTCACATTCGATCAGCAGAGGTAGAAGCGGTATTAGCGGCTGCTGGTGAAGTTACAGGCGCACCAGACGACATCTTCTCAATGATTGACAATGCCGATCTAAAGTTGCCAGACATTACCAATGAAGAGGGCCAGCCGGTATCTTTAACGAAAGGTAACTATCTCTCCTACATCCGCAGCAAGAATCGGCGGGTGCGTAAAGATGCATTTGAAGCATTGCATGGTACCTTCCTCAAGCAACGCAACACCATCGCCGCGACGCTGGCGGCACAGGTCAAAACAGACATCTTCTACACGCGCCAACATAACTTTGCTACCAGCCGTGAACGTGCTTTAGCCCATAACAACATTCCTGTCAGCGTCTACGATAACCTCGTTACTACGGTCGGCGAGCATATTCCACTGCTCAACCGCTATATGAAGTTGCGTAAGAAGATGCTTGGGCTGGATGAACTGCACATGTATGATCTTTATGTTCCCATTGTAGAAGAGCCAGAAGATAAGATCAGCTATGAGCAGGCATGTAAGACGGTGGCAGATGCATTATCCGCGCTGGGCAACGACTACGTAACCATACTCAAAAATGGCTTCACGCAGCGTTGGATTGATGTCCTTGAGATGCCCGGCAAGCGCGGTGGGGCATATAGCGGCGGTGCCTATGGGACGCAACCTTTTATCCTGCTCAACTTCCAGAACAACCGCGATAGCATGTTCACGCTGGCACATGAGTTGGGACACTCGATGCATTCCTACTTCACACGCACCAACCAGCCCTATCCCTACGGAGACTACACCATTTTCGTCGCCGAAGTCGCTTCGACCTTCAACGAGGGTCTGCTGACCTCTTACATGCTAGAGCATACTCAGGATAGCAGTCTGCGTCTCGCTATCCTCAATCATGCACTAGAGGACTTTCGCGGCACGCTCTTCCGCCAGACGATGTTCGCCGAGTTCGAGCAACAGATTCACCAGCATGCCGAGCAAGGTGAATCATTGACGGCAGATGCGCTGACCAGTATGTATAAGGCGCTTAATGAGAAATATTACGGCGGCGAAACGGTTGTGGACGATCTGATTGGCATCGAATGGGCGCGTATTCCACATTTCTACTACAACTTCTATGTGTATCAGTATGCCACCGGTATCTCTGCCGCCTCA
>JAJZEJ010000225.1 GCA_021828635.1 Chloroflexota bacterium | reverse complement strand
GGCCAGTCAATCAACGTGCCACCCAGGTCAAAGATTACCGCTCGTACCGGTTTCATGATGCCTCATGTCCTTCTGCTATTAAACCTTTGCGCCGCATCTGTTCCAGATCATACTCGGCAGGTGCCAGCGGACTAATGTGAGCCTGCGTACAGGCCCAACCAATGAAGGCAAAACCCTGCTGCATACCTCGTGCTATTGCGTCAGCTTGCCCTGTTGCCACTAAGCGAAGACATTCCTGTTGCCGCTCTAACGCCTGCTCCTCGCTCTCGTTAGAAGTGTAGCCCTCAAGCAGAGCATGATGGGGTAGCATATCATTATAACCGAGATAATGCGTCGCCGCCAGTAGAAACAGCCAGTAGCCGACCTGGCTACCCTCCAAAATCGTATCAGCCTGCCTGCCGCTATGGACATGTTCACCGCTTTGCACTCCAGCTAGTTCCTGTAACTCATCAGCCAGACGTGCGCTCAAATAGGGGGCGTCCTTCTCCTGAAGCAGGCGTGAGGTATGTGATTGTTGGCTCATGTCCTGATCGCGCAACAGTTGATAGGCAACATAAAGTTGACGAAACAGGTGTGCCAGTTGTTGTTCTATTTGTGGGTCGATGCCGTTCGTTGCTGTATGATAGACGATGCTTGGATCAAAAATACGTTCGGCGATAGTCTCATAGTTGCCATCAGGCTGGATGCGACGGTAGTAGCAACTGCGGTAGCCTTCGTGACAGGCGGCTTCGCCAAGCTGTATCACGCGAACGAGCAGGCTATTCTCTTCACAATTGACCCGTATCTCGCGCACTTGCTGCACATGACCGGATTGTTCACCCTTGCGCCAGATGGTGTTGCGCGAGCGGCTGAAAAAATGCGTGTAGCCGGTCTCGCGTGTGCGCTGTAGAGCCTCCTCATTCATGAAGGCCACCATCAACACTTCTCCGCTCGCATCATCCTGTATGACGGCGGGAACAAGTCCCTGGCGATCAAATGTAAGCATAGCTCTCCAATTCCAACCTTCTTCCATTGCGGTTACTGTCGTTTGGGCGATAGAAACGCCCATCTGCTGGTTATATCGTATCACATAACCAAAATATGCTCTGATTTTTGGTTATGTCTCGCGGTTCCTTGACCTTGCCCCTGGGGCAAGGTTGTACGATAGATGTAGCACGCATAATGTGAACATAAAGGAAGGTTGGGTATAGCATGGAGAAGCAACTGAATGGGCAGATATTCACGTATCAAGCAGAACGTCGTTCCTATTTGAGTATCGTTGCTGTATGGTTGGTATTGCTTGGTATAGAAGGCAGTATTGTCGTTGCGTTAATCGCTCTTCTGGTACATATGCTCTGGCTCAAATATCTACTATTGGGTGTATTCGCGCTCTTTTTGTGCTTGCTGATTTTCAAATTCCTTCTGTCAGCATTATGGACCAGCCATCGTCTGACCGATACTCATTTGATTTTGCATTATGGGATGGATACTATTGAGGTACCAATAAGTGCAATCAAGAGCGCAAGACCAGTGCAAGAGCGTTTGCAAGCATTTCAACCATTACGAGGTACACTTGATGCGCGACAACATCGTCTCACAATGGCTTTTTCAGAGCATGGACAGGTGTTATTGCTGCTCGATCAGCAATATTCTTTCCGTATGAACGGAACACAGGGCATGGTGGAGCGTATTCTGTTGAATGTCGATCAACGTGATCTACTACTGGCCGCTTTGAAGGCATCTGTACTTGCACCAGCAAAATCCGCTCAAAGTAGCGATGCCTTATTTTCTAGCCAGCAAGAGTACACCACAATTCTACCAATCGTGCCAGCACAGGACGCAAAGGTGGCTATAGGTACGCAAAACCTTTCGCGCACCTTTGATGGTAAAGTTGTCGTGCATGAAATCAATCTTGCGGTGCGAGTAGGTGAAATATATGGTTTTCTCGGTGCCAATGGATCAGGCAAAACAACGACGATGAGGATGCTAGTGGGACTACTCGAACCAACTCAAGGGCGTGCATGGATTGCTGGTTGTGATATCTGGACGGAGCCTGTACAGGCCAAACAGGCATATGGGTATGTACCTGATAAAGCCATTCTCTATGAGCGTCTTACTGGGCGAGAGTTTCTGGCTTTTCTAGCTCAGATGCGTAGCCTGCCTCGACAGATAGCGGAACAGCGCATCGCTGATCTTCTTGCCTTGCTTGATCTGACAGATGTAGCCGATACCGTATGCAGTACATATTCCTTTGGCATGAAGCGTAAGTTGGCGGTAGCGGGAGCATTAATACATCAGCCATCAGTACTCATCCTGGATGAACCATTTAATGGCCTTGATCCGCGCAGTATGCGACGACTCAAAACCCTGTTTGCGGAATTGACTACTGATGGCGTGACTATTTTTCTCTCGACTCATGATCTTGCCCTGGCCGAAAGTATTTGCCACCGTATCGGCATTCTGCACCGTGGTCGGCTAGTGGCCGAGGGAAGTGTGCAGGAGTTACGCCAACTTGCTACCGCCTCCAACTTGGAAGAGGTCTTCTTCTCTATTACTGAGGACCAAGAAGAGGTGC
>JAJZEJ010000676.1 GCA_021828635.1 Chloroflexota bacterium | reverse complement strand
CACTGGTCTTCTGGCTCGTGCCTGTCGCTGCTCTGCTCGGTATCGCGCTCAATCTCGCCAACTCGCTACCGGACATTGAGGATGATGCGGCACAGGGCGTGCGTACTCTGGCTGTGACGTTGGGGTTGCGTGCGAGCGTTCTTGCCTGTCCCATGCTGATCTTGTTGGCATTGGTCACAATTCTTGTGCTGACATTCACCCGCACTGTAGCTGTGCAACCAATAGTATTGTTGCTCGTGTCATTAATAACTTTTGTGTTGATTGTGCTACAATTTGTACTGAGTAGAAACATGCATGATATACAGAAACGTAAGCCTTATTTTTATTTCGTTGTCATCACCTGTCTGTTTCTGGTTATTGGCTGGATTGTAGGAGCGTTATTATAATATGCCACTCCATCTGACACCGTTAGAAAATCTGCTAGCACGTTTAAGCCTCTTGCCCGTGCCGCTTTTTGATGTGCCGCTTGGCGCTGGCATCGCTAAAGCTCTGGTAACAGCTTGTGAAATGGGTCTCTTCGATGCCCTGAGCCAGCATGCCTTACCGCTCAATGTGCTGGCTGGTCGCCTGAACTGTGATCCGAACGGTCTGGAGTTGCTGTTGAATCTGCTGGTTTCGGCAGGCTACTTACACGAGCGCAAGGGCTATTATCGCAATACCCGCGCCGCGCAACGCTGGCTCACGACTACCTCGCCGTTCACTATCGCACCCTATATACTCCACAGCCCGGATATTGTGGATATCTGGAATCATATGCCGGAAGTGGTACGCACGAACCGTGCAGTGATGCGTATGCCTTACGATGAGAAGAATGAGACGCCAGAGGAGCAGGCACGCCTGGCACGCCACTATGCCGGACTGGCCGCGCTGGCAACGATGCTAGGACGTGAAATTACTCTGCGTGTGCATCTACCTCGTGGTGCAACTGCTCTGCTGGACGTGGGCGGTTCACATGCCGCCTATAGTGCGCTTTTCTGTCGTCGCTATCCACACCTGCATGCCACCATTCTGGATATACCGGCTGGTCTTGAAGCTGGTAAGCGCACGGCTATGATGATGCACCTGGAAGAACGTATGAGCTTTGTCGTTGCGGACATCGTCAAGGAGAATTTCGCTGCTGATGTAGGCCAGCAGTTCGATGTCGCGCTCTATTTTCATATCGCGCACCTGTTGCAACCCACAATTAATCAGGCGGTGCTGGCAAAGGTGGTACAGACGCTCAAGCCGGGTGGAATGTTGATCTTTGTGGATCAGGTGACGGATCAGCTACATGGCTCACGTCTGGCCTCGCTGATGGTGCAGTTCATGGCCCTGACAATGGCGACTGTGGGTGGCACAACCTATCCCTTTGCAACGGTCAAAATGTGGTTGGAGCAGGCGGGCATGGAGCGCGTAACGAGTCATCAGTTGGTGATGCCGGGGGCAACGTTGATTACGGCGGTGAAAGCCAAAAAGTAGGAGAGCGATGTTTCATCATCATCGCTCTCCAAAGGGAATGCCATAGAACAAGTCGGGGTGAGAGGATTTGAACCTCCGACCACTACAATAGAGTAGAATGTCAGCGCGTTGCATCCAAGAGCGTATTCACTCAACTAGATGTACGTTTCCAACAAGCCCTCTCCGAACCGGACGGACCTGTTTCCAGGTATCCGGCTCTCCGAAAGTACTTGGTCCACCCCTAAGCCGCCTTAATGACACCAAGAGTAAGACATCTGAACCCACTACGCCAGCGCGGCCAGTGCGTTTCGGTAGTGTCTTACTCTGGACCTCAACCTTTGGTAAGGGAGTTCTTCGGACTCGTCACCGTTACGCCTGTTCTGGCGTTGTGTATTCAGTTGTCAAGGAACTTACCTATCCTTTGATGGACTTGGTATGTTGATTTTGTCGTTCATCGCTTTTGCTTTGACCTGGGGTTGCCGGATTAAACTGGCTTCCCGTGGGTCGTATGCAAAATCTCTGAGCGATAGGCCGTCATACGTTCCCTCATGGATTGACCGGTGACATCTCGCACAAACAGGTAGCTGCTTCCTATTCAACATGCTCATGACTCTTGTAAAGCCCTTTGCCTGTTTTTCGGCCATCTTGCGTACATGTCGCACGTGATGCATCTGTACATTTTCTGACTCACCGCATATACAACACGGTAAGCCTAATTTCGACCTCGTTCTAAGTCGAACATTCATACGAACCAGGTCACTTGCCGCGCTTACCGTGAAGGCGTCGCGTCTCGTTTTCCAGTCGCTGTTCTGATAGAACGTGACTACTCTTTCTTTGCCATTACGCGTTAGTCGGACGCTAATCTCTTTATCTCTGATTATTTCGCTGATCCTGGTCTTTCGTTTCCCAGCCAGCGTCTTAGCCAGAGAGTATTTAAGAATATACTGTATACGCTGTAGGCTTGCCCAATTATCCGCTGGTCTATAGCATTGTTGTATTCCTCTGTTGATAGCTGAGTACAGCAGCACTATTTGATCTTCGTCTAAGAGCATCCAGGGTGGTTTATGCATCGGGTTTCCCTTTTCGTCACAGAACCCCTTCTGTTGGAGCTTCTTTAT
>JAJZEJ010000770.1 GCA_021828635.1 Chloroflexota bacterium | reverse complement strand
GCATTTCAAGCTGGCGCAGCGCATGATCGGCCCTGGCTCCATCGGTACAGGCGGCACGCCAATGACAATTTTAGAGCGCACGCTTAAAGATAGTTTCTATCCCGCATTGTGGGAGGTGCGCAACCAGTTGACCACGATGGCCCCGTGATGGCTGATTGCCTATAACCTAATTGCTTTCTGCATCGTGATGTTGGTGGTGGTTCTGACAATGCTTATCGTTTGTTTGCATTGATAGTATGATGCAGGAGGTAGGAGTATGGTTTCGGCTGATAGATATCATCTCGGCGACTACTCGCGTTGGGCGCTGGTTGCGCGTGGCATTCTCTCGATTATCTGGGGAATCATTGCCCTGGTGGTTCCCCAGATCGCACTCTTAGTCTTCATCTATGTTTTTGCTGCTTACGCTTTGATTGATGGTGTCATTGCGGTAGTCTGGGCTATTCAGGAGCGTCATATCTCGCAGCACTGGGTTGCTCTGTTGATTGAGGGTTTGATAGGAATTGCTGTAGGCATTGTGGCGTTTGCCTGGCCGAGAGAGACGGCGGTTGTGCTGCTCTTCCTGGTCGCGTTCTGGGCCGTTATCACCGGCATTTTGGAGATCATCACGGCTTTTACGGCACGCGATGGTTTTGGGCATGAATGGTTGCTGGGGATTGCGGGCCTGATCTCGATCATCTTTGGCCTGATACTCTTATTCAATCCTCTCGTCGGGTTGCTGGCTTTGTTGTGGGTGGTAGGCGTTTATGCCATCATCTTCGGTGCTTTGTTGATTGCTCGTGCCTTTCAATCGCGTGGTTCTACACACGCTACGGTATAAGAAACACAAGCAGCCGGACAGGGCGATGCCTTGCGCTCGCCCTGGGAATAAAGATATAATAAGTCAAACCGTTTGTCGATTACACGATGGGATTCTGTACCTTGAGTGATAACTATAAAGTGGGTCCGGGGGACGAGGCGTCTGGCAATGGTAGCACGTTGCATGGGCAAAGAGAGGTGCGGTCAAGTGAGGTAACAGGGGCGTTGCCAATCATCGGACCAAAAATGAATGGTGAGCGTAACCATTCCAGCTCTCACGAGTTTGACGATCTGCTTCTATCATTACGGGAGTTATTCGAGCATGATCGCCAGGTCGCCAGCCAGTCCGACGCGACACGCTGTGGTATCTGCTATCTGCATTTTCCGGTAAACGAACTGCTCTACCGCGAAGAGGGCTTCTATGCCTGCCCTCGTTGCGTACAGTCTCTCGGCAACCAGCATGTTTCAATGCTGCGCAAACAGCAAAAGCTATTGTAAAATTTTTCATAGACAAACTGGCGGTGGCTCAACCACCGCCGTTCTTTTTGTTCACTTACTCAGCCTCGGCTGGTACCCGTTCCTCGATCTCTTCATCTTCGCCGACTACGCGCAGGTCTTCTGGCTTGTCGAGACGGTCGATGAAAAGAATGCCATCGAGGTGGTCAATCTCATGTTGCAGAACTCGTGCGAACCAGCCCTCGGCATTGACGCGAAGGGGCTTGCCACGTACATCTTGACCCTTCACCACGACATTCGTGGCGCGACGAATATTATCGCCTGCATAGCCAGGAATGCTCAAGCAACCCTCGGTGCCAAGCTCTTCGCCCTCAGCCTTGATAATCTCCGGGTTAAAGATAGCGACCTTGTGGTCTTCGTACTCGGCCACGAAAATGCGAATGGATTGTGCGATCTGCGGACCCGCTAGCCCGACGCCATTGGCGGCATGCATCGTCTCAAACATATCATCGACCAGCCTCTGGAGCGATGGGTCGAAGTGATGAACCTTCTTCGCTTTCTGCCGTAAAATTGGATTTTCGGATGTAATAATCTTACGCATTGCCATTGTGTTTCTCATCCCCTGCACGACACTGAACCGGACGATACGCACCGATCCCTGGCCGGAGAGACAGGATACAGTGCTATAATTACTTACTACTATCGTATCATACTTCGCACGGCGAGGCAAATATGGACGGGAATGGGCAACCAACGGACGCGAATGCGGACACGGACGCGATCAATCGGCCAACGGACGCGATCAATCGGTCCCTACAGAGAAGGGTTATAGATTATATAGAGGAATATCATCTGTTGCCAGAGCAGGGGCGCGTTGTGGTGGCTGTCTCTGGTGGGGCTGATTCGCTTTGTCTGTTGCATATCTTGCACATGCTGTGTGGTCCTGGCAAGGTGTATGCTCAGGTACAATTGCGCGTGGCACATCTCAATCACTTGCTACGCCCAGAGGTCAGCGCATACGAGGCGGCGGAAGTGGCTGCATTGGCGGCAGCGTGGGGATTGCCAATCACAGTGGGCCAGGTTGATGTGCCAGAACTGGCCCATCAGGAACAGCGTTCACTGGAGGACGCGGCCCGCGTCGCTCGCTATCGCTTCCTGCGCGAGGTGGCTCAGGGCGATAGAATCGCGGTGGCGCACCACCAGGATGACCAGGTAGAGACGCTACTCCTGCACTGGTTGCGTGGTGGTGGTATTGCTAGCATGATCGGTCTGCAACCGCAGCAGCAGGATATTATCCGGCCTTTGCTCTG
>JAJZEJ010000344.1 GCA_021828635.1 Chloroflexota bacterium | reverse complement strand
TGGCTGGGAATACAGAGGTTTGCATGTTTGGGATAAAAGTATTGCCCACATTGCTGGTAATGTCAATAGTAAAACGATTCGTAGCTTCCCAATTGTTACCGAAGTATGCGCTCGTTATATTCGTGAAGTACGACTTGCTACAGAGGATAGGCAGCAGCTTCCTTTACAACAATGGTTACGTTACGAGTGGCAAAGGGCAGGTTTACCTCTGTCAAAGACAAATGAAGCATGTGGAGTCAAAAATGCTGCTACGCGCAAATATTTTACGCAAGATCACCTCTGGTATTTCCCGCCGCCTGAGATGATGGAACGATTAGCCAGTTATGCTAAGCAACACGGTTGCACAACTAACCGTCCTTATTTTTCTCTGGACGGTATACATCCCCTTGATGCTGAGCAGTGGTCACACATGCGAGCCAAATGGAACCATATTCACGGTGTAACAAATGTCTGGTCGGAACCTGCTGTTCGGGGTATTGAGCGATTGAAGGATGAGCAGTCGAAGTGTATTCATGCTAATCAGAAACCTCTACGCTTGATCGAACGTATCATCCAAGCTTCTAGTGATCTTGGCGATGTAATCTGGGAACCATTTGGAGGACTCTGCTCGGTTGCTGTTGCCGCTTTACATACTGAGCGTCAATGCTATAGCGCAGAGGTACTTCCTGAATACTATGAGTTAGCTTGTGAACGTTTGGAGAGGGAGGAACAAGCTTATGCCAGCAAACGGGCAGCCTCTTGAGGAAGAGCCAAATTCAGCATTACCTCCTGAACCGCAACTGCTATTGCTAGATGAGCAGTGGGAACATGCTGCCTTGTATCATCGTGTCTATAAAGCCTTATTTGCTCTACCATCCCTCTTCAAATCTAATCTTACAATTTCAGGTGTAATGGCAACTGATCTTTTTGCTTTTAACGCCTCACTTGGAGCAACAATTGAAGCCCAGGTGACATCGGCACTTAATGCGATTCGCTCTACGTGGGATCCCAAAGAGGAATATACGCTTTACCAATTTGTTCGACAGCCTCAAACTTTTCCAGATGTAACTTTGCGCACGAATGCTCCTGGTCAATCTCCAACCGTTATTATGGGAATAGAATTAAAAGGCTTGTTTCTGCTAGCAAAAGAACGTGAGCCGAGCTTCCGCTATCGTGTCACTCCTGCTGTTTGCACTCCCGCCGATTTACTTGTTGTTTATCCCTGGGCGCTTTCTAATGTCATTTCTGGAACATCTCAACTATTCACGCCCTATATCGTGAATGCACGCTATGCAGCTGAGTATCGCAATTGGTGGTGGCAATATCGCAAGGGTGGTAATGGAAATAATCAGGTGAAATTGTCTTCTGAACATACTTATTATCCTATGAAGTCTGATCGCACCTCTGATGTTGCTCCGGGAGATAACGGTGGAAACTTTGGTCGTTTTGCACGAACAGGCTTAATGGAATCGTATATAGCCAGTATTTTTCGTGAAGAATTAGCTGGCATTCCTCTTGATGCATGGCAGCGTTTCTTGACGATATTTACTGAAGGGCGTTCAGAAGAAAGAATGGAACGTGTTTTGAACGTTCTTGCCAAAGATTATACCCAAAGGCAAGCGCAGTTCTCTATTGAGGTAATTGCTAAAATTCAGTATCTTATAGATGAACTTGTTGGCCTGTTGCAAGAAAATTAGTGTTTGTCTAATGTAGATAGACGAAGGGGTAGCTAAATTGGCTACTCCTAAAAGGCTAGAAAAGGAGACCCGATGCGTATAGCCCATCACCGCATCATCTATATCCTCCTCTGCTGCTGCCTCCTCTTGCTCGCAGCTTGCAATTCGTCTCCAACGACACAACATCCAACGGCGCAAGCGACGCCGACGACAAAAATTATCACACCCACTCCCATGCTGTTAGCACCGACCGCGACCCCTACGCCCTCACCCGCACCACAAAACTATACCGCTTCTGTCGTTCTGCGCGGCGGCGCACGACCCGATGATCTGGTCTTCGATGCTCAGGGACGCATCCTTTTTAGCGATCCGCATAACAACATCGTGGCACGAGTCAACGCCGATGGCAGCTTCACGACGCTGATTCGTGGACTGGACGAGCCGGAGGGACTGGTCATGTTGCCGGATGGCACGCTGATTGTCGCCGAGCAAGGACATAATCGCATCCTCTCATTTGCACCTGGCTCAACGACTTTCACTGTGTTGCATGTTCTCCCTGGTACACCCAGTACTGCGCCCTGCAAAGATGGCGTTGATGGTATCGCGCTCGACCCGACCAACAATACGCTGATTATACCGGATAGTCCGACCGGCGTGGTCTATCGCCTGAGCCTGGATGGTAAAACATTGACTCCGTTGGCCTCCGGCATTGTGCGTCCAGTCGGCGCAACGGTCGATGCACAGGGCAATATCTATGTCGCTGACGAATGTGGTGGCGCTGTCTGGCGCATTGCACCCGATGGTACCAAAACGCGCTACGGTGGTTTTGGTATGCCGGATGATGTCGTGCTGGATCAGCATGGTAACGCGCTGGTGATTGATCTGCAAATCGCTACTCATGCTCTG
>JAJZEJ010000100.1 GCA_021828635.1 Chloroflexota bacterium | reverse complement strand
CCAGGGCAGCAATGCCGACCTGATTAAGATGGCGATGTTGCAACTGGCGCAGGTTTTGCGCGAACGGCATATGAAGACTCGTATGATCTTGCAGGTGCATGATGAACTGGTCTTCGAGGTACCCGTCGAGGAGCTTGAGCGTGCGCGGAGTATCATCAAAAAGCACATGGAGGGCGTCTACGCGCTCGATGTGCCAATCAAAGTCGAGATGAAGATCGGCAAAAACTGGTACGAGGCTGAGCCAGCAGAGTAGGGACGTGATGTTGTTGAACAATCCCTACGGAACAGTATGAAATCATATGCAAAGTATGTAGAGGCATAGAATGGTACAATTATCGAATCTTATCAATAGCTTACCACCCTATCATTTCGCGGATGCCAAGCGCAAGATCGCGGAACGTCAGGCAGCGGGCGTCGATGTGATTAGCCTGTCGATGGGTGATCCCGATCTGCCCGCGCCACAAGCAGTTGTTGAGCGACTGTGCCGCGAGATGCAGAATGGGGAGAATCATCGCTATCCAGAGTATCGTGGCATGTATGCTCTGCACGAGGCGATTGCCGACTGGTTTGAGCAGCGTTTTCAGGTGCGTTTAGAGCCGGAGCGTGATATTCTGCCCCTGCTTGGATCTAAAGAGGGCATTGCTTACGCCGGGTCGGTCGTTTTGAACGCGGGTGACATCGCGCTGACGCCTGATCCCTATTATTCGGTCTATCTCACCGCCGCTACCACGGTCGGCGCACAACCCTATCTGTTGCCCCTGCTAGAACACAACAACTATCTGCCCGACCTGGAGAGCATTCCATCTGAGGTGTTGGCGAAAGCACGCTTGCTCTGGCTCAACTATCCCAATAATCCCACCACGGGCTGTGCTGACCGTGCTTTCTTCGAGCGCGTTGTAGCCTTCGCGCAGCGTTATAATCTGGCGATTGTGCATGATATGGCCTATGCCGAGGTCTATTTCGATGATTTTCGTCCCATGAGCATCTTGCAGATACCAGGAGCCAGCGAGGTAGCAGTTGAGCTGCATTCGCTGAGTAAGACGTATAATATGGCTGGCTTCCGTCTAGGGATGCTGGTCGGCAATCCTGTGCTGGTTGATGCCGTGGGACGCTTGAAGAGCAATATTGATAGTGGTATCTTCCGCCCTATCCAATATGCGGCTATCGAGGCGCTGCATTTGCCCGTCGCGTGGCTACAGCAACGCAACGCGCTCTATCAGCGTCGGCGTGATCTATTGGTAGATGGTTGTAATGCCATTGGCATGCAAGCTCAGGCTCCCAAAGCCGGACTCTATGTCTGGGCGCATGTGCCGCGAGAGTTCAGTTCGCGTGATTTTACGAACTGGCTCTTCGACAAGACCGGCGTTCTGCTGACACCCGGCATCAACTTTGGGCCATCGGGGGAGGGTTATGTGCGCATCTCAATGACCGCCCCCGATGAGCGTCTTGAGACCGCGCTGGCACGGATGAAAGAGGTGCTTTAGAAGGAGAGACCAGAAAGGATGTTGCCATGCTTCTGGAACAGAATCAGGATTCCTCACTGCCGCAGTCTGGCAATGCCTGGCATCTCAAGGTGAAAGGGACACAGGAGGGGCCACTCGACCTTGCTACCAGCCTTGACCGCGAGTGGCTGGTGACGAATGGTCTCGGTGGTTATGCTTCGTCCTCGCTGGCGGGTGCAGCCACACGCTCTTATCATGGCCTGCTGGTGGCCGCCTTGCATCCGCCCGTTGAGCGCACCGTGCTGGTAACGAAGGTTGATGAGGAAGTGACGCTGCCCGATGGACAATGCTGCAAGCTTGGTACCAATGAGTATCAGCACGGTGTGCTTGACCCACAAGGCTATACGCGGCTTCTCTGTGTTGCGCTAGAAGGCGATATGCCCTGTTTTACTTACCGCCTGAACCCCACGTTGTTGTTAGAGAAACGTGTCTGGATGCAATATGGTCAGAATACCACCTATGTGCAATATCGTCTCACTGGTACACTTGATGATGACGATGAGAAGACTGAAGGTGTTACCTCTTTATCGCTGTACCCTTTCTGTCTCACACGCGACTATCATCAGGTGACACAGGGGGCGCAGGATTGGCATTTTCTCGTTGATGCGCAAGGCAATCGCTGCCAGATACGGGCCTTCACCGATGCGCAACCCTTCCAATGCATTCTGCCGCCCTCTGCCACCTTTAGCCAGACGGGAGCCTGGTACTGGCATGTGCTGCATCGTCGTGATACTGAACGCGGTCTGCCCGATCTGGAAGATGTCTATCAACCTGGCATATTTCGTATAGCCATGAAACCAGGCCAACGAGTGACGCTGGTGATCAGCGCGGAGGCGACGCTGCCACTTGAGTTGGGAGGGCCGCAACATGAAGAGATGGTCGCGCAGGCATTGTCGCATCATCAGCGTCGTATCCGTCAATTGCTGGCCGTTGCTGATCGCTCGGTGGAGGAGTTAGCGAAACAGGCACCGCTTTTCGCACGTTTAGTCATTGCCGCCGATCAGTTTATTGTTGCGCGTCCCGCCTATGAAAATACGCAGACCGCGCAAGTGAGGAAGATA
>JAJZEJ010000366.1 GCA_021828635.1 Chloroflexota bacterium | reverse complement strand
TGGGACAAGGTAACGTTCGATCCAATCGCTACTGCGCTCAATGAGACTGCTCACGTTGTCTTACCTCTCGTGGCTACCGGTTCAGCAGGTTTAATACCTGTTCTAAAACGGCTTGCCCATTCATCGTTGCGTAGTGAAACGGCTCAATCAGTGCAACCGGTTTTTTGGCGGACAGCGCCAGCTTTTCAATGCTTTTGCGCAGATGACGTATCTGCGGAGCGATAAGAATGACATCGCAAGTATCGACCAGTGCGGCGTATTCACCAGCACTCAAAGCTTCGACGCTTAACTCTAGCTGACGTGCTTTCGCTGCCGCCAGCATACTATCTACCAGAAGGCTGGTGGACATCCCCCAGCTACAAACAATCAGTACGTGTATCATGCAACATTTCTCTTTAGGTGCAGGTTTCGCTTCTGCTGATGAGAGTATGGCGTGTACTCTACTCTGCCATACTCTGCATACCGCACACTTCGCTGTGTGTCGCGTCGCCGCCTGCTCTGTTTTACTATAATGCAAGAACCATGCCAATTAGTGTGTAGCACAGATAGCACACATAAATCAAGACTCTTGATTGGCAAAGATATCCACCTGCCTGAGAATACCAACGAGATTATACGCCTCTTCATCTGGCAGTGGGCGGGCCACCTGGGTGCTAAGAATGTGTAGCGCGTGGCGGCAAATAGAGAGTTCGCGTGCGAACTGACGCTCGATGAGCAAAATCACCTCCTCACTGATAAGATGTCCTTTCTGTTGAATGCCACGTTCGAGAATACAGGCCAGGTGCAAGATCAAGCCGGCCAGTACATCAATATCGAAGGTTTCGCCTACCTCAACCTCGATCAGTTCGATCATTTTGTCGATCAGTGGCAACACACGTAACGGGTTGAGGAAGATCAGGCGCTGGCTCAAAGTAGAAGAGATTTCACGGATCAGATCAGCGCGTTGTGCGAAAGGTGGTGTACTCCGCGCGACCTGCACGGCCTGCACAACCTGCACAACCTGTGCTGTTGAGGGATGCAGGAGTGCCGGGTCAATCAGTGTGCTACCCAATAGCGTGCGCAGGCGAGCGATGCCATCGCCGAATAGTACGTCGGTGAGCGAGATAAAAGGGTAAGTTTCCAGGTGCGGATTGATGGTTCCAACGATAGCTACTACCTGCCGATTGCTGACGAGTTGTTGCACCTCAACCTCTGTCTTGCCTGATAGCCCGATATCCATGCAGATAACTTCAATGCTTTGCTGGCGTAGCTCAGGCAGATATTCTTCTAGCATCTCGGCCAGTCTGGTTGCGCTACCAAAGCCGGTCAGGCAGACGGAGAGAATCACCTGTGCTACAGGTCGCTGCATATTGTCATGCATGGTGTCATAAGAGGCATCAAGCGGCAAAAATGTCATTTGTGCGGATGTGTCTCTCGCCGGTGCTGCTGTATTGGTTGGCACTTTGCCGCCAATCGTGCGGAATTGCTCTATACTGGTTGCCAGTAGCTCAAGCGTGATTTGGTTGCCACGTTGTGCGCGTCGCACGGCCTCTATAATAAGTGGTGCGCATACGCCTGAGACAGTGCGCACGGCGATACTCGTGCGCTCGGTCACAAGATCGCCGAGTGAGAGCAACGAGGCAAAATCTACCAGCAATAAGACGCCACTACCCTGATCGGTCTCGCGCACACGTTGTGAGACACGTTCAAGCACTTCTTCTGGCGCTTGGTCAAGCAAAAGTTCCTCTGCCGCGATACTGTGGACGCCAATCAGCGTGTTTGTTAACTCGACGAGGCCAGCAGCAATACCGCGCCCGTGGGCTGCAACAACAATGCCGACACTGGCATACGTGGTACTCAAGAGGGTATCGGCGTTAGCGAAGAGGATGGTTAAGACATCCAGTTCGCTTTCTGGTAGTGAGATGCCCAGTGCTGAGCGGATGCGTAGCAGGGCCATGCGTGCAACTTCATATTCAATTGGATAGGTCTGCCGCATAGATTGCAATGTTGGAATACTATCGTGGCTTCCCTGTGCCAGATGGTCCAGGGCGCTACGCAAGTGGAGTGCCAGTACCAGAGGTAGTTTTTCTGGAAAAGCGCGGCCAAGTTGCTCCTGAGCGTATTCGACGATGGAGTGGCTAAGCGTAAGAATAGGCTCATCGACCAAGTGTAAGGCAGTCTCGGCCCGATTTTGTGTGATGGTATAGGCGAACTGCTGGAAGTAGTGTTGAATATCCTGATTGAGTAATTTATTAATCTCATCCTCTTGCAGACCACTACGCCGTAACATTGCCAGTTCGTTACTAATGGTATCGTAGAGATCGTGGGCTGATTCCGGGACATTGTTCAGACTGAGACCGGTGGGCGTGAAAATGTGTGTAGCCTCTAGTAATGGCAGTACTGGTTCTAAACGACGATGCATTTCGGCTGTGCGTAGCAAACCACGACGAATATGATCTGGCAGAATATCTTGATGGACATTCATCTCCGGCAAATTATTGGTACGATAATCAAGATAGGCTCGTGCGCAGATAAGTTGTACATCGGTACGCAATTGTCCAATATTGCCGGGGCAGTCATAGAGTAAGA
>JAJZEJ010000236.1:1477-2569 GCA_021828635.1 Chloroflexota bacterium | reverse complement strand
TCTACGGAGACGTGACGACTTACCGCACCTATTAGGCCACAATGCCCGCTGTCTACCTCGCTGGTCATGCCGCGACAATCGACAAGGAAGGCTATCTCCGCATTCAGGGTCGTGTTGATGATGTCATCAAGGTCAGTGGTCATCGTCTCGGCTCGATGGAGATTGAGTCCAGCCTGGTGAGCCACCCAGCCGTGGCTGAAGTAGCCGCCATTGGTAAGCCCGACGAACTCAAGGGTGAGCATGTCAAGGTCTTCGTTATCCTCAAAAATAGCTTTACGGCCTCCGCGGAGATGGAGAAAGAACTGAAGCTGCACGTGCGCTCGACGGTCGGCCCATTGGCTGTACCCGATGAGCTTGAGTTTGTGCCTGCCCTACCCAAGACGCGCTCCGGTAAGATTATGCGCCGTGTCCTGCGTGCAAAGGAGCTTGGACAGTCCGCCGGTGACATTAGCACCCTCGACGGCTAAAGTCTTTGCTCAGCATGACATAAAGAGCCTGACGTAAGGAGCATGGCACCCACAAGGGGTGTCACTACATGTAGCGTGCGTTTTCGACATAACCTATAGGTAGTGGCACCCCTTGTGGGTGCCATGCTTGCTGCTGTTCTGAACTACTTGACCGTATACCAAATCCGGGTTATAGTAGGAACCATCTTACGGATTGGAGAGAGGGAGATTATGACCGTCAGCAGTGAGGCACACTTTATGGCTGAGGCTTCTGCCAAAGATTTACAAGAATATCTTTTATCGCTGGTCAAACAAGCTGTCACGGCGTATCTGGCGCAAGAGAACATAGCTTACGATGCTGGACAGCTACCTTATGACTTGCAGTTCTCGGCGCAGGCCAGTTTTGGCGATTATTCAATGCCTGTGATGAAATGGAGCGGCAAGCAGGCTCTTGGGCGTCCGCCATTTCTTTTAGCCGAAGCAGTAAAACATTTCCTCGATGATATGCGTATACCTGAAATTGCGGAGATCACTGTTACTAAACCCGGTTATATCAATTTTCGTCTGAATCGTGCCGAGGTTGGCAGAACAATTATCGAGCGTGTACTGGATGCTGGCGCGGATTTTGGTCAGAATAAAGTGGGTG
>JAJZEJ010000236.1:0-1467 GCA_021828635.1 Chloroflexota bacterium | reverse complement strand
CATACCAATATCAATAGTAACAAAGCGGCCCATGTGGGACATCTGCGTAATTCCTGTATTGGCGATACTGTTGTACGTGTGTTGCGCTCTCAGGGCTATCACGTCGAGGCTCAGAACTATATCGATGATTCAGGTGTGCAGGTCGCTGATGTCGTCGTCGGCTTCACATTGCTCCAGCAAGGCCGTTTGCAATTGCCCGATGGCAACGAGCAACTTCCTGGCGAGTCATTTGACTACTTCTGCTCGCGTGTCTATGTAGCAGTTGGCAAGCTTTACGATGAGCAGCCAGAGTTGCTCGAACTGCGTCGCAAGGTGCTACATGCCATTGAGCAAGGTGAGGAGCCGGAGAGCGGTCCCGACTACGCGCTAATCGCTTCCGACCTCTCGCGTCAGATTGTGCGGACACACCTCGCAACGATGGCCCGTCTGAATATCTCCTATGATGTTCTGACCTGGGAGTCGGCAATTCTCAGTGCTGGTCTGTGGCGGCGCACATTTGAAATGCTGAAAGAGCGCCATCTGCTGGAAAAGCCGGAGAGCGGCAAGGCGGCAGGTTGTTGGGTATTGCCCTTTGGAGATGGTGAGAACGAGACCGGCGACGATGATGAGCGCATGAAGGATAAAATCCTGGTCAGAAGCGATGGTACCGCGACCTATACAGCCAAAGATATCTCCTATCAACTCTGGAAATTCGGGCTGGCCGATGATCCACAGATTGGTGTACAATTCCGCTTTGTGCTGTGGGGTATTCAGCACGATGGGCGCAAACTCTGGACGATGCGCGTGCCAAAGGATGTTAGCACAGTGATGGAAGAGGTGGATTCACAGCGTATTGGTCACGCGAAGAAGGTTATCAACGTCATCGATATGCGCCAGTCATACCTGCAACAAGTAGTTTATGAGAGCCTGCGTCGTCTGGGTTTTGTTGAGCAGGCAGAAAATTCGCTACATCTGGGTTATGAGGTGGTGACGCTCTCCAAAGCTACGGCAGCCAGTCTGGGAGTTGATACCTCTGATGGACGTGAGTTCTATGCCATGTCCGGTCGCAAAGGCATCGAGATCAAAGCCGATGACTTAATCAACGCCGCGATAGCACGCATGCAAGAGGTGCGCCATCAGGATAATAAGCCCGAAATTACTGAAGAGGCCGCGACGGCTTTGGCGGCATCGGCTATTCGCTACTTCATGATTCGTTTCGGCTTGCAACAGATCATCGCGCTCGATATTGATGAAGTGTTGCGCCCTAATGGCGATACCGGTGTCTACCTGCAATATGCCTATGCCCGTGCGAACAGCATCGAGCGCCGTCTGGCTGAATCCGATTATGAGGTACCAGCGCGTCTTGAGCAATTGCCAGTGCAGCTTGAGCAGAACGAGTGGGAATTGCTGCGCCATATCGATGCTTACCCGCGCAAGCTCGCCGAGGCCGCCGAGCAGCTGAAACCGACTATTCTGGCAACCTACGCC
>JAJZEJ010000632.1 GCA_021828635.1 Chloroflexota bacterium | reverse complement strand
AGCCGGCAAACCGTTGATGCCCTCCGCGTAGTCGCATGTTACCAGTTCCGGCGTGCGCAAAACCTGGGATAGCATCGAATCATTTAATGGATGCTGATGATAATTTGTATGCCAGTGCGCAATATGTGCATTTACCTCATCCCACGTCCTGGGCATTTCACCCATTCCTTGTGGATACACCAATGTGCGCGAACACACCGTGATACGTACCGCTTGGCGATCATGGCGTAGCAGCACAATGCCAAACACGTCAAACGGTATGGCTTGCTCTAACTCTGCCGCCAGTCGAGTATAATCTGGCTTTGTTCCACGTACACTAGCAACGATACGCGCTACCCGTTCAACGATAGCCGATTCATCCAGTGCATCGGGCGAATCCTCACGATTGTATGCCGTAGAAATGCTCGCTTCTATGCTCTACTACCCTACCCTTCCAAAACATCGCTAACAACGTATGATGAGAAGAGTAAGACACATCAGGACTACAAATCGCAATACAATATACAACAATCCGCATACAATGTAAATACAAAATATGGACATTGTGGGCAAGATATACAGGTCCGCTACACCGCAACAAAGTATACCACAGGGTAGTATGCTCTCGTCAACATTTATTGTTGAGTTACTATGATCTTACGCCCTCATAGTAATCATAACAAACATCCCTTCTACCACAAGTTGTTGTAACTTTGTACAAGATTTATCACTATAGTATAGATTATTACAGGTACAAAAGCACAAGAAGTGGGCATCTTTTATGCTCTTGTGCAGTATTTTACTCTCTGTCTCTGGTGTAGGATAGCAGTGTCTTCTGTAAGTCTTCTCTAAGATACTACCAACGAGAAAGAGGTTGTAATACTGGTCCAAAAGAACAACAATGAGTTTGCATAGAATAGGAAAAAAGTCTCATTCTATGCCATTATGGTGAGCTTGATAACGTTTTATTTACACAAAAATGGAGCATGGCACCCACATAGTACATGCTTGAATTATATGATCCACATGACACCCCTTGTGGATGCCATGCATAGCAGTCATTTCCAGGCATTAGGAGCATAGCCAGTCAGTTCGACATAGCCCTGGCCCTGCATAGAACGACCGTTAACCTGACCCTGAATATTCACAGCACCCTCCCAGTAACTATTGCCAGTGGACTGATAAACAACCAGTTCCTGGTTCCTGAGCTGCGGTTGCAAAGTCAGAGTTGCATGGATGAGTGAATCATTGAGCATCAACCGCCAGCCGGAGGGATAGGTGACATGTGTCACGGGACTGGTCCAGTGAGCCAGCACCGTGGCATGTAATTCGCTGGCCGGAATAAGGTGTTCCTGGGCCTGCTCATCAATATACTCAATATAAGTTGAGGCCGTTTTATCGGAGGCATCACGGATGAAGTACAGCATCATTTCGGTATTGTTATTCAATTGCACACTGAACCAATCCCAGCCACTACCGGCTACTGTCAGGAAGTTACCCCACTGATGATCCATCCAGGCCAGACCCGTTACCGCCAATGGCTGCTTGTGATCGACAATGGTACCGCTCACAGTCATGCGTGGACGCGAGTAGTAATAAGAGAAACCCGCCAGCCCATACGTAATCAGGCCGTTGCCATTGTGCAAAACGGGTGGTGTCAGGCCAGTGAGATGCAGATCAATGGCATAGTTAGACATAGAAGCCACAAGCTGATCGTGTCCATTCAGACCAGTAATCGACCAGTTACCGACATGTTCATTGATGCCAGCAGTCGAGGTGCCATTGGGAATAATTGCATGTGGTTCCGTCGCACGCTGTTGTGCATACTGGAACTGACCACGGGTGATATCACTGATAGCGAAGTGCGCGGCATACACCGGCGGAAGGTCGCTCCGCAATGCCTGGAAGATCACCAGTTCAAAACCATAGTAATGTTGTTGACCGTTCGGCTCCGTTGCGTTCAAGTGACCAGTGTAATACCACCACTCGGTCAGATCATTGTGCGCCGCCTCATCCTGCGGAAAACGCACCGGTGGAAGTTGGGCCTGCGGCTGTGTTTTTTGGCTCACCTGTGGCAACTGCGCGGAAGATGCCACAACGCCGGGGAAACCGCACGAGGCAAGCAGAACGAGCAGGGTCAGCAATCCGAACGCTGAAGAAAGATGTTTCAAATCGTGTCGCATTATTCGCCTCCCACGCCTGCGTGCTTATCAGCTTCAGTGTTCGCTATCACTGATGATTGTCCATTATCCAGCAGATATTCGGCCAGAGCAGGCGGGTGGCGTTGAATGCCGGAGAATGGCAACCACCAATTCCAGTCACCAATCAGGCGCATAGTGGCCGGAACAAGCAGACCACGTACTAACGTGGCATCAATAATTACCGCCAGCGCCATACCTAGACCAAGTGCCTTAACCAGAATGACATCTGCCGTGGCAAAACACAGGCTCACCACCACGACAATCACCGCCGCGCTGGTGATAATGCCACCGCTACGTTGCAGCCCAAGCGCAACCGAGGTCGTGTTATCACCGGTTTGCCAGTATGCCTCCTGCACACGCGAGAGCAGAAAGACCTCGTAGTCCATCGATAAAC
>JAJZEJ010000466.1 GCA_021828635.1 Chloroflexota bacterium | reverse complement strand
AGGCGAAACTGAGCGCATGCACTATCTCATCAATGATCTACTGACTTTAGCCCGTCTCGATGATAAGCATCCGCTCAGAATTCGCTATGTGGACCTGACGCTCCTCGCCAACGAGCGCATCAAGCGTCTCCAAATGCAAGTGGAAGATGAACGCCAAATCACACTCTCTCTGCTGACACAAGAACGTCTGGGACTGCAAGCCGACGAAGATGCCATCAAACAATTGCTTTACGTTCTGCTCGATAACGCGCTCAAGTATGGCTGTGTTGGACCGGAGGGTTTTATCACACTGGAATTGGATAAGCGGGACAGCAACGTACTTATCCGCGTGATTGACAACGGCGAAGGCATTGATGCAGACGATCTCAACCATATCTTCGATGCCTTCTACCGTGGACACGCACGCCGCAATAGCAACAAAACGTCTGGCGCGACTGTGATTGGCACTGGCCTGGGCTTGACGATTGCCGATACTATTGTGCGTGCGCACAGAGGCACTATCCAGGTCGAGAGCAATGCTGGTCAGGGTACCACCTTTACCGTCATCCTACCCTGTGAGCAATGACACTCACCAGGAGTGCCATGCTTGTATCTACCAGGCATCCAATAATCGCCCTGATAGCCAGAACTCACCATGTATGATGATATCGGGAACCAATCGCCCCTGCACGAGTTGTGGGTCGGCTACCACGTCCACTTCACCGATCAAGGTGCGTACTTTGACGCGGTAGAACTTCTGCCAGGTCACAGGATTGGTAATCATCTCTGTCGCCAACACACGACCGGAAAAGCTAGCTTCGGCACGTGCTGGATGTCGTACCCGGCCATCGGGCGCGAACATACCAATGGGCGCGAAGGTGAGAAGTTGCTGCCTCTGCTCTCCGCTCTGCCGAAGAGCTGCATGATACCGCTCATCATCGGCGAAGCAGTGTAACCGTATGGCGAAGGCTGCAAGCTGGATACGGGCTGTACAGGGAATATGCACCCAATCGTAGACATCATAATCGGGTACATCGAACACAAATGGTACATGAATCTCGTTGTCGCTGCCAATCGGTGATGGGTTGGCCCAGCCATAAAACGCGCCATCGAGAATGCTGGATCCATAGCGTGGAATACGACCCGTGATCTCCACGCGCACGCTACTCTGGCCCCGAAAATGCGGGTTCATGCCTAGCAGGCGGCGATGTAGATTGGTTTGCGCCCATAGCTCGATGCCGTGACCAGGGGTCCAGCAGGTGTAGGAGCCGTTGCGGGTCTCGATCTTCTCGCCAAATTCACTGGTTTGATAGACATAGTGGCGGAAATCCTGCTCAGTGGAGACCAGGAATCCCAGTGTGGTAATGTGCCTGGGCATTGGCGTCTTCCTTGTCGCGCAAGCGTCGCTGTTATGAAAAATATCCCTTGTATGAGCATAACGCAAGCAGTAACGGGCGTCAATAGGAAAGGCGATATCGTAGGGTCTGTGAATGATGGGTACAGAGCAAGCAAGCTGGGAGACAGCAAGGGATAATTCACAGACCCTACGATATAGTTAATAGATGACGATAACGGTGTTCCAATCCGTGTGGCTGTAGACCCAGGCCGCTTGCTGCTCCTGCACATTGACACAGCCATGACTGCCTGTTCCAGCAAAGCTCTCGTCACCGCCCGTATCATAATGAGGAAATTGTGTGCCGGGACCAAAGTTCACACGCCACCACGCATCATGCACGAAGTAGCCGCCAGTATGGTAGAGAATGGCATAGTGAATAGGAGTATTGGGATACCAGTAGGGCGAGCCGGGCGGGTCCGGCGAGATAAAGGTGGTCGGCGAGAGACGAGCCAGCGTGGGCCAGACACCCGGCACGGAGGGGAGTGCGTTCTGCCCGGTCGTCACCTGGAACGAATTGACCAGCTTACCATTATCATAGACGCGCATGGCCTGCTCGACCAGCGAAACCATCAGCACCTGCTTATTCTGGAGATTGTAGTGAGAGAGCATCTGCATATCAGTAGCGTGTACCTGATTATACGGTGTCTTATCGTTGTAATCCTGCTCCAGCATGTGTAGATTGAAGAGAGCGTTCTGAGCCTCATCCACCACACCCTGAAAATCGTCGGGAGTCACGGCATTAGACAGCGCGGTATCCAGGTCGGAGCCAATGCCCTGGCCCATATAGGCTGCATCTAACACATAGTTTGTATTATTATAGCTATCATGATATTTGTGAGCCTGCCCCCAGCTAGTGACCTCTTGATGAAACTGCTTCACAAGATAAGCAGCCTGGCCCTGCACTAGCGTATCTTGCATGGAAGCCAGCGTACTATCGACCTGACCGGCAAATTTCTGATAGTCGCCCAGCGTCTTCGTCTGGCTCACCATCTGTTGATCGGCCTGCAACTGTTGCTGATATGAATTAATTGTATTGGCACTCACGCCATACGTTTTCAGCAATTGCACCTGTGAAGCGAACTGATTGAGCTTGGCTGTCATCACAAAGGGCAAGGCCGCCAGACTGGTCACAACCGCTTGCTGATATTGCACATTCACAAGTGCCTGCAATTGCTGAAAAGCTGGTGGGAGCTTGCCTGCG
>JAJZEJ010000569.1 GCA_021828635.1 Chloroflexota bacterium | reverse complement strand
CGTGATGCAGGAAGATGAGCAGAAGGCAAAAGGTGTGTGAGTGTAGGAAGGAAAGCATACTATGTTTGATCCGCGTGACCCCTACGAACGCTATTACTGGCACTACGAATCTCGGCGTCCGCTTTCAATGGCGCAGATCATCGCTCTGGGTAGCGTCGATATCGAGACCGTGGCGCTCATCTGGATCATGTTGGAGCATGGCTCATCGCTGACTGTCGCGGGACCAACAGACCCGCAACCAGGCGTGGGCAAGACGACGACGCTCAATGCGCTGCTGCAATTTTTGCCAGATGGCACAGCGTTAGCCTACATGTCCGGCATGTATGAAAACTTTGCCTTCACACGCCTTCCCGATATCGACCCCACGACGACCTATGCGCTCTGTAATGAGGTCAGCGATCACCTGCCAATCTATATGTGGGGACGCATCGCTCGTCGCTACCTGACGCTACCCGCACAAGGATACCACGTTGCGACCAGTGTACACGCCGATACGATTAACGAAGTATTGCATATGTATCAGCGCGATTTACGCCTGACGCCCGATGATGTGCGCCGCCTGGGCTTGATAGTTAATATTGGCCTGATTGGACATAGCTATCCAGCACGTCGTCGCTGGTTTACAACTCACTTCGTTCCGCCGATGCCCAATCCTAAGCGTCCCAACGCGCTTGAACCAGTGCCACTCTCATTGTGGAACGAGGTCGATGATACTTTCTTGCATGCCGATGATGCCATTCTTGCTGATCTGGCATCCTGGGCTGGCATGACAACCCAGGAGTTCGCGGCCTCGTTCAAATTACGCAAGGATTGCCTGCAAGAACTCTCACAAAGCGGAGGAGTCTCTTTGAATGAGATGCTTGATGCCATCAATGATCTCCGTGAGAGGGAACGAGCTACTAGCTAAAAGGAAATAGAAGCTGGACCTTGCTGTGTTTTCAGCTATGGAAGGATTGAAAGGAGGACTACTATGTCCAAACCCATGCAATGGGCTGGCGAAGGTCGCTGGCCACGCATCTGCAACAGTACGCACTGACAATTAAATCATAGGAAAGAGGAGCAAACCTGACATGGCTTACTCGGTTGCCATGCTCAGCATCCACACGTCGCCGTTGGATAGTCCAGGGCGCACAAAGGATGCTGGTGGCATGAATGTCTACATGCGCCAGCTCGCCTATGAGCTTGGCCAGCGTTCTCATCGCGTCGATCTTTTTACCCGTTGGACCGATAAACAACTACCACGCATCGTTCAAGTTAGTAAGAACGTGCGGGTGATTCATATTCAAGCTGGACCTCTGGACCCCGTCCACAAACACGACCTGCATCAGTATATCCCGGCTTTTGCGCAGCAGATACGCGCTTTCGCTCGCCAGGAGGAGCAGGTTTATGATATGCTACACAGTCACTACTGGCTCTCCGGCCTCGCGGCTCAGCAGCTTACCCGCCATTGGGATATTCCTCACGTAACGATGTTCCACACGCTGGGACGCTTGAAGCAGCTTGCCAATCCCGATGAAGCGGAGCCAGCACTGCGTATCGAGACTGAACAACATCTCATCCAATCGGTTGACCGCGTAATTGCCGCGACCACCGATGAGCGCAATCAGATTATGCGTCTCTGTGGTGCCTCGGCGGAGCGCATTGAGGTTATCCCGTGCGGTGTCGATCTCACGCTCTTCACGCCCCAGAACCGCACTCTAGCTCGCAAACAACTCGGCCTCGACCAGCACAGTCCGGTGCTACTCTTTGTCGGGCGACTCGACCCTTTCAAGGGACCAGATGTCTTGCTACATGCTGCCTCGATGATGGAAGAAGATGCGCAGATCGTCATCGTCGGCGGCAAACTTACCGGCGATGCTGAGCTGCACAACCTGAAGACACTGGCGCGTAGCCTGGGCATCAGCCATCGCGTGCATTTTCTGGGTGCGCGTCCGCAATCGGAGCTACCTATGCTGTATAGCGCGGCTGATATGACCGTGGTGCCATCGTATCACGAGAGCTTCGGCCTGGTCGCGGTAGAATCGCTGGCCTGCGGGACACCTGTTGTAGCAACTCGCGCCGGTGGCCTGATGACGGTGGTGCGCCACGATGAAACAGGCTTTTTAGTGCCGCGCTGTCCCGGCTTCTTCGCCGCTAAGATCGACTTGTTCTTGCGCCATCCCGACATCCGTGAACGTATGCGTGCCTCGGCCCGTGCCTCCGTGTTGCGCTTCGGCTGGAAACACGTCGCCAGCCAGGTTGATCGCGTCTATAATGATCTGATCGAAGAGGGAAGGCTGGTTGCAGTGCCATAAGGGCTAATGATGTTGAGCGAAATACTCAAGAATGCTGGATATAGTAAACCGATTTTTAGGGATAAAAATAGCAGGGGAGGAGACACTTGATCTAGTCTCTCTTCCCCTGCTATGTACAAGTTAGACACCTCTCTTTCCTATACGCTTAGGGAAGCTGCAACTATGGGTTACACGTTCCACTGTTGCACGGTACGCCCGCTAGACACTTATTACCACACTGGCCACAGTTATTAGCGTCGATCAGCAGATTCGTACAGAACGAGTTGTTGCCACTTCCACAACA
>JAJZEJ010000184.1 GCA_021828635.1 Chloroflexota bacterium | reverse complement strand
GTGATCCTGCTCACCAACAACGAGTGGTGGGCCCGTGGGACAGGGATACCCACGGTCCAGCACAATACCGCCTGGGCCTGGGGCAGACTACTGGGGGTGCCGGAGATCGAGGCGGAGAACGCTTGACAGCGTAGGCTCACAACCTGGTGCCCATCTTACCTTGACGCATCGCAACTGTCAGCAACCGTTACAACACATTCGCGACGTACACGGTGAAACTACTCGGTGAGTTATCCGACTGGCTCAACAGCCTGAAGGACGGGCAGACTCGGATACGCCTCAGTAAACGGTTGAGCAAGGCGCAGCCAGGCGATGTGGAGTCGGTAGGTGAAGGTGTGTTCGAGATGCAAGAACACTTTGGGCCGGGTTGGCGTATGTACTACGTCCAGCGTGGCGAGACGCTGATCGCGATGCTCGCTGGCTGTGACAAATCCACCCAGCAGGCCGATATCCATCGAGCAATCACGCTGGCAAAACTTTTGGAAGATTGACCGTGACCAGGAAGAGAAAGGTTTCTGAACTTGTCGAGTTCGATGCGTCCGAGTTCCTGAACAGTGATGAGGATGTGGCGGCGTATCTGACGGCCGTTCTGGAAGAGAACGATCAAGCGCTGCTCGCCGCTGCCCTGGTACTTCGGCAGCCCCGACGGGCAGGTATTGGCCCTGGCGGGCCTCTGGTTGGGGGATGTCGCGGTACCGCTGTGGATCAGCCCACTTTTGAAAAAGCCGGACATTCAGCGGGTGATTGCGTTGCCGTATGGCGGTCTGCAAGGCCAGCCGGTTGTTCAGGTGAGCGACGATGGTACGAGCCCGATAGAAGCCGGATCCTAGCTACGATTTTGTTGTCGGGTTATTAGAAACCTCTTCTATCCAATGAAGCGCATTTAACATGGTAATTTTATTTTTTATAATCCCATCAACTTCCTCGCTTGTAAACCCCAGCAATCCTAAAATATAAGTTATAGTAATACCCCATAACACCTCTGTTAGATGCCACATATATAGGACATTATTATTTGTTTCCATTAGATCTATCTGATGCGCAAGAAGAGTTCTGGCCTTAACTAAATTATTTACCAAGACCTTCTTGTTGATAATCCGCTCAGAGATATGTTGAGGCATCGCATCCAATACGTCGCCCAATCTCTGCGGCAGGCTGGGCTCGTTCATATTGCCTATTCGTTTGCGCATATGATCACCAAATTCATTTTTTGGCAACACGTTAAATATCAACGTCTTGATTTCTTGAAACTGGTCATCGGGCATGGATAGCTTCAGGCTCCCACAATTTCTCTGCAAGGCTTCCAGCGAGCTAATCAGAAAGAAAAAACGTTGTGCAGGGCGGTTATCCCCAAAGCCCTTAACACCCGAGTTTATTATTACATCTACTGTAAGCCGATTATTATTGTAAAAGTTAATCCACGTCGTAATAAGATTCCTGACGTCCTCATCTGACCGCTTACAAAATGAAAACAGCATATCGTGGTGTGGGTTCCCTATTTTCTGGGTAGCGTGGACGGATTGAGAGAAGAATACTTCTATATCTTCATCCCGCCCATAGGCATCCGTGGCAACAGCCTGAAATTGAATTATCGGCTCTGGATAGCCCAGAGAAAATTCTAGCATGGTTTTCAGGGAATGGAATACACCGAGAATAATTTCATCCAGATCAACAGTAGGTCTTTTTGTAATTATAGATATAGTAGCACTTTCCTTTATGCTCGCTGACAACTCGAAAAATGAAAATGGTGCCTGAGCCCCTATGCCAAGACTTATTTTATCACCATCAACCTCAAATTCTATTGGCTCGACACGATCCCACATGAATCCGGCATCATGACCAGTTGCTGGGTGAATCCCCGTGCGACACATGAACTGAGCATAGTTGTGTATTGCTAACCGGAAATTGTTGAATCGTGAAGAGCTGCACAAATGCGTGCCAATTACACACTGCCTTGCAACGATCTTACTGCTGGAATGTATCTCACGCGCCAACCTGGTCTTACCAATAACCTCAAGGCAATCTAATAGACTTATTTTGATCGAACCATCGACAATACCATGAATTATTTGCGATTGTCTAACCTCTAGCCTTGCAAATTCTACGCTGAGAGGTTGAAACAATGAGACAGTAATACCGCTCATAGGATCAAATGTTAATATCCCTGGCACCTTATTGTCTTGATCAGGAAGCCACCACTGCCCGTTTTTTTGGAACGGTTCTATCATGCTCATATTTTGGCACCCATGCTCACCTCACCTTACTGGATATGGACACGTTGATATCGCTTGCCACCATCAACGATGGTGTAAGGTATTCCTAGGCGACGACGTGAGGCGGCACTGCATGGGGCAACTTCGACTGCCCCTCTCACCCTTCTTCCATTCCATGCTATAACATCACAAAAGCAAAGGGGACACCATGCCGCGCGGACCAGCCAAGAAGAAGACCGAAGACACCACCAGCCAGAGCCTGGAATCCAAACTCTGGGCCACCGCCGACAAGCTGCGCGGGCATCTGGACGCCGCCGACTACAAGCATGTCGTGTTGGGCCTCATCTTCCTGAAGTACATCTCTGA
>JAJZEJ010000453.1 GCA_021828635.1 Chloroflexota bacterium | reverse complement strand
AAGGTAATCCAGAACTCGTCGCCTGGACGCTACCAACATTGACATTACCAATAAAGGTCGCTTTTGATATACTGTACGCATTGCCCGCCGATGGTGAAATACAAGGCATAGATTTTGGTGATTCCCTGCATTTCTGGGCCACCGCCGCGAATTTGGCCTATGAATTGATTGTGCGACAAAGTTACCTGCCCACATTGCAAACATCACCCAATGGCAGCAATCCAACGTATCACTCTGCATGGCAGGTATATCTTTCACCACAAGATCGCCAGCGCGTCGCAGCACTGGCGCGGATGATGCCTCCGCTCTGCTGGGCCTCATTGCCCAAACAAAACCAGACAGTCGAACAGCTAGAGACGATACTACTCGATTTTCTGAACCAGTGCATCGACATCATCGTGCGCACACGTGTTACTGCATCTCACATCTTACCAGCAAAGCGCGGACGACAGAGCGAGCCAGCGGCTAAGCAATGGTTACGGGCATTGATCTCAGATACAGCAACGCTTCCAGGGTCAGCGAGCGAACTGGCGGAATTTGCCAAAGACCTGCATGGCTGGCTCGATCAACTGCACACTACTTCGGCAGAAACAGCTTTTCGCACCTGCTTCCGTCTTGAAGCACCTATAGAAGAGGCCGGGTCAGAGGCTCTCTGGCAGGTCAGTTTTCATCTGCAAGCCACCGACGACCCAAGCCTGCTGGTCGCGGCGGAGCAGGTATGGCGCGAACGCTCAAGCACGCTCACCTTTCTCAAACGCAGCTTTGAAAATCCGCAAGAGCGTCTACTGGCCGATCTGGCAAAAGCCACTCGCGTGTTGCCCGCGATTGAAGAGAGTCTGCATAGTGCGCGTCCGAGCGATATTCAATTAAGTAGCGAGCAGGCATATCGTTTCTTGCGCGAATCGGCTCCACTACTAGAACAGAGCGGCTTTGGCGTGCTGGTACCGCCCTGGTGGCAGAAAAACAGTGCGCGGGTGCGTATGCGTCTCAAGCTCAAACCAAAGGTCGGTGGGCAAGCATCAGGGCTGCTAGGCATGGGTGGCATTGTCGCCTATGACTGGCAAATTGCCGTTGGCGATGCGCAAATATCAGCAAAAGAGTTTGAGCGCCTCGTCAGTCTCAAGCAACCATTGGTGCAGGTGCGTGGACAGTGGGTCGAATTGCGCCCACAAGAGATCGAGGCAGCGATTGCCTTCTTCAAGAAACGACAGAGCGGCCAGATGTCGTTGGGCGAGGCATTGCGCATGGGTCTGGGTCAGGATAACGACAATCTTGGCCTACCAGTCGAGTCGGTCGAGGCTGAGGGCTGGATTGATGAGCTACTCACAGGGCTGAAAGAGTCAAAAATCTCACTGATCGAGCAACCAGCAAGCTTGCAGGGTCAGCTACGTCCCTATCAACTAAAAGGCACCTCCTGGTTAGCATTTTTGAAGCAATTCGGGCTTGGAGCATGTTTAGCAGACGACATGGGACTGGGAAAATCCATCGAGCTAATCGCTTTATTACTGCAAGAAAGGCAAGTAGGGGGTGATAAGCCTCTTGGGCCAACGCTCATCATTTGCCCTATGTCCATCGTTGGCAACTGGCAACGTGAGATAGAGCGTTTTGCGCCCTCGCTCTCTATCCTCATTCATCACGGAGCGGATAGAATGGAGGGTGAGCAGCTACTGACTGAGGCCAGCAAGTATGATGTGGTGATTAGTACATATAGCATTGCGCTACGCGATAAAGAGCATCTGACACAGATACCGTGGGAGAACGTGGTCGTCGATGAGGCGCAAAACATCAAGAACGATGCGGCCAAGCAGACGCAGGCTATCAAACAACTCAAGGCCAACTACAAGGTTGCGCTGACTGGCACACCAGTTGAGAATCGACTAGCGGAACTGTGGTCGATTATGGAGTTTCTCAATCCTGGCTATCTGGGCAGCGGCGAGGCATTTCGCAAGAACTTCGCTACGCCTATTGAACGCTATCACGAGCAAGATCGTGCTGAAACGCTCAAACGCATTATCCAGCCATTTGTGCTACGCCGACAAAAGACCGACAAAACAATTATCAACGATCTGCCCGATAAAATGGAGATGAAGGTCTATTGCAATCTGACTCGTGAGCAGGCTACACTCTACGAAGCTGTGGTTAAAGAGATGATGGAGCAAATTGAGGACGCCGAGGGCATGGCACGGCGCGGCCTGATTCTCGCTACGCTGACCAAACTCAAACAGGTCTGCAACCATCCAGCACAATTTATGAGCGATGGTAGTACGCTGGCAAATCGTTCAGGTAAGTTGGAACGCTTAGAGGAGATGCTGGAAGAGGTGCAGGCCGAGGGTGATAAAGCTCTGATCTTCACGCAATACGCCGAGATGGGAACGATGTTACAACGATACTTACAAGAGAAGCTAGGCTACGAAACGCTCTTTCTACATGGTAGCACACCCAAAAAACAGCGCGACCAGATGGTGCAACGCTTTCAGGAAGATACACGCGGCGCTCGCTTCTTCATTCTCTCGCTCAAAGCTGGCGGCACGGGCCTGAACCTGACGGCGGCCTCCAACGTCATCCACTATGACCTCTGC
>JAJZEJ010000023.1 GCA_021828635.1 Chloroflexota bacterium | reverse complement strand
TTTTCTTTTTTTTTTTTTCCGGAAAAAAAGAAAACGAAACAACGAAAAAACGAAGCGCCTCCCCACGCAAATTGCCCTGCAGCAATTACCTTGAAACGCACGTTCAGACACCATGCGGTACAATATTTACAAAAACTACACCCTTTATTTGATTTTTCATGTGTGCTGGTAGCAGCAGTTTATTGGCAGCATCGCTTACCCACTGTTCTATCTGCGTTCTCGCTATAGAATCTTTCACATGGTCAAATTGAATACGTCCATCTAAGGTAAGAGTGCGCGTTTTATTAGGAGTTGATGGTACCTGGTATGACCAGATTGCCTGCTCTGAAGACAAGTTGAGGCTATCCTTGAGTAGATTCCTAAAAATCCACTCTCCGCCGATACCCAATTGTCTATAAATAGAAGTCATTCCTCCTGCGGCTTTGTGAGCAGCATACATAAGGGGAGAATCAAGCCCTATCCAATTATAGAATGGATCAGAACCATACATTTGCTGAAAGTCCTCTAACGTTAATCCACCTCCTTTTCGTCCTTTGCCAAACATTGGCTTATATTGAATGCAAGCATGTAAAGCAGCCACAAGCAAGTTGAAATATCGCTCTTCCTGTGTAGTACCAGTTATTAGCACTTCATCAGGTTCAGGTATAGCTTCGGAAAAATCAGTTTGTGACTGTTCTAATTCATCTTCCATTTTTAGAAAAACTCCTTAAAAATTAAGATAGTGTTAAGACAACCTGCTGGCTACTTGTAAAAGAGAAATAATGCAATTGTACGGGCCATGCATGGGGAATGATATATTCTAATATCAGCTTCCTGGCGTAAAATTTGCCGCCTGGATAGCGAAAAGGCGAATTAATTTCGGATATCCTACACGCCCTTATCTTCCAAAAACTACTGAACACATGACCAAAAATCCTTCTATAGTGGATAGTAACATAAAGCCCCAGCTATGTCCATTACGTAATAAAATGGCTATTCATTTTGCCTATTCGGTAGTCTCGAAAATTGAAGCTGTGATATAATAGGAGCATTATTGGCGACTGGCGGAGAGAGGAAATTGCATTTATGGCAATGTTTGAAAGCTTATCAAAACGTCTCGAGGGGATTTTTAACGATTTAAGTGGGCAGGGCAAGTTGACCGAGAATGATGTCAATGCCGCCCTCCGCGAGGTACGCATTGCATTAATTGAGGCCGATGTCAACCTGCGTGTGGCCCGCCAGTTTGTGGAGCGGGTCAAGCAGAAGGCGATTGGTTCTGATGTGATGGGTAGCCTCTCGCCCGCTCAGCAGGTACTCTCTATTGTTAACGAAGAACTCATTGAGGTGCTTGGCGGCACCGATGGTAAAAATAAACTCGAACTCGGTGGACCACCACCCACTATCATTATGCTCGTGGGCCTGCAAGGCTCCGGCAAAACGACGATGGCGGCCAAGCTCTCGCGCTTCCTGCTGAAACAAGGCCAGCGCCCACTGATGGTCGCTGCCGACATGTATCGTCCCGCCGCTATCAATCAGCTCAAAACGCTCGGCAAACAGATTTCTGTACCCGTCTATTCTGAGCCGATGGGAGCCAATCCGGTCGATATCTGTATCCGCTCACTCGCTTATGCACGTGAACAGGCTAGTACCGTCGTCATTCTGGACACGGCTGGTCGCCTGAACATCGATGAGCAGATGATGAACGAGGTGCGTAACATTAAAGAGCAGGTGCATCCACGCGAAATTCTGCTCGTGGCCGATGCTATGACGGGTCAAGAAGCGGTGCGCGTTGCCGATGACTTTAATAAGGCTCTTGCATTGACCGGTATGATCTTAACAAAGATGGATGGTGACGCCAGAGGTGGTGCCGCGCTCTCCATTCGTTCGGTGACGGGCGTGCCAATCAAATTCATGGGCGTTGGCGAAAAGCTAGAGGCGCTCGAACCGTTCTACCCTGATCGTCTCGCTTCGCGCATCCTGGGTATGGGTGACGTAATCTCGCTGATTGAGCGTGCGCAGGAGACCATTGACGAGGAAGAGGCACTCAAAACACAGGCCAAGCTCAAACAAGGCAAGTTCGACCTGGAAGATTTCCTGAATGCTATGCGCCAACTCAAACGCATGGGGCCATTGCGCCAGGTGATGGAGATGATTCCGGGCGCGAATAAACTGATGGCGATGCCGGAGATGGAAGATGCACTGGAAGGTGATCAGCTCAAGTATATTGAGGCCATCATTCTCTCGATGACACGCGATGAGCGACGCAATCCCGATATTATCAACGGTAGCCGCCGCAAGCGTATCGCCAATGGTAGCGGGACGACTGTGCAGCTTGTTAATCAGCTTCTCGAACAGTTCGGCGAGATGCGGACGATGATGCGCCAGATCAGCACCGGCAAGGGTCAGT
The DNA here is from genome assembly GCA_021828635.1 of Chloroflexota bacterium. The sequence continues at coordinate 194 of JAJZEJ010000023.1, read as the reverse complement.
ACGCGCAGCTTGCACGTCAATATGCTGGTAGTGGCGGCATGCCTGGGATGCCTGGCCTGCCAGAGGGCGCACGTATGCCATCTATGTCAGGTCAATCGCGCGGTGGCAAGAAGACAGGGAAGGCAGCTCGTAAAGAAAAACGCAAACAGAAAGCGAAAAGCGGAAGGAGATAACCTTCTATGCATAGAACTCAT
>JAJZEJ010000788.1 GCA_021828635.1 Chloroflexota bacterium | reverse complement strand
AGCAAGATGAACAGTTGGAGAGCTACTATCTACGCTGTATTCAGTCGGCTGTGCGTGAACTGCTCAACATTGAAAAACTGGATATATCGCAGATCAAGCTTGTGCTACCCCCGCAAATCTCGTCGGATTTCATTCGCAGGCTCGGCACGATGCTAGAGGTAGCGCATGAGAGAATGGTTGATGTACAGGCCGAGCATGACTTATTCACGTCGTCGATTCCATATGCGCTGCAATACGCGCAACAGCATGAAATGGCCCAATCTGGCGATATTGGCTTGATAATCGCTGTTGGCACCGGCATTCAAGTCGGTTGCGCGACCTACTACTTTTAGGGATTATGATGCAGAGCAATAACCGGTGGATTGTGCATACGAAAGAGCATCCTCGTTTGAGGCTCTTTTGCTTGCCCTATGCCGGAGGGGGCGCGTCGGCCTTTCGTTTGTGGGGTGAGCGGTTGCCCTGGGATGTAGAGGTCTGCCCGGTGTATCTGCCTGGACGTGAGCATCGCTTGCGTGAAGCGGCTTTTACGCGCCTCACTTCGCTGGTTGAGGCGCTGGCGGAGGGCTTACGGCCCACTTTGGATGTACCGTTTGCTTTTTTTGGTCATAGTATGGGGGCGCTGATCGGTTTTGAATTGACGCGCTATCTGCGCCGTAACGCGCTCCCCATGCCTATGCAACTCTTTGTCTCCGCTCATCGTGGCCCACAACTACCCATGCGCCGCGCACCAGCCCATACTCTACCCGATGATGAACTGATTGATCTGTTGCGCCGCTTTGGTGGCACGCCACAAGCAGTGCTACAACACGCAGAATTGATGAAAATTGTCTTGCCCGTCTTGCGTGCTGACTTCGAGTTGTGTGAGACATATAGCTATCAGCCGGAAGCACCATTGGATTGTCCAATTTCGGCTTTTGGCGGCGAGCAAGATACACAGGTCAATGCTCAGGAGCTACAGGCATGGCAGCAGCAAACACTGCATACCTTGACGCTTCACATGTTCACTGGCGACCATTTCTTTCCGCACAGTCAGCAAGCCCTTTTGTTGCGAACGCTCTCGCAACAACTCGGAGCATTGGTATAATGTTACAAGTGGAACACGAGAATTGGCCTGTATCTGAGCAATTGCCTGTACTAGCTGAAAATGAGGTACATGTCTGGCTGGCACAACTTAATAGACCCTCTCTGGTCACTCACTATCGGCAGTTACTTGTGGCGGGAGAACTTGAAAGGGCGCAACACTTCTATTTTGAGCATGACCGCCTACGTTGGACGATTGCGCATGGTGTGCTACGTCTTCTGCTTGGTCACTATACCAGTAATGAGCCTCTGCATATTGAACTGGATAAGAATGCTTATGGTAAGCCTTTTATTGCGCAACCAACGTCATTGCTGCATTTCAACCTCTCGCATTCTGGCGATTTCGCGCTTTATGCCTTTGCATGGCAACGTGAACTGGGTATTGATATAGAGTATATGCGGGATAACATTGATTACGACGAACTAGCGTCTCGTGTATTTTCAACCAATGAGCAGGAAATATTGCGAGCTTTGCCACCTGCCCGGCACTATCAGGCTTTTTACAATGGTTGGACGCGCAAAGAAGCCTATATCAAGGCGCGTGGTATGGGTCTCTCGTTGCCGCTTGATCTGTTTGATGTCTCTCTGCTGCCAGACAAACCGGCAGCATTGTTAGCCAGCCGTGAAGATGTGCGCGAGGTGCAACGCTGGTCGATGTTGACATTGCCAACTCCTCCAGGCTATACAGGTGCGCTGGTCGTAGAGGGAACGGGTTGGCAATTACGTATTTGCCAATGGAAGCATTGTTGAGAGAAAGGATACTGAGTATATGCCTTACGCGACTGTTACAGATGGCACTCGTCTCTATTATGAAGAGATTGGGCAGGGTGAGCCTCTGCTGCTCATTAGTGGGCAAGGCAGCGATCATACTAGCTGGGACGATATACGTGACGATTTTGCTGCTCGCTATCACGTGATTGTTTACGATCATCGTGGCACGGGCCAGAGCGATAAACCAGCCGAGCCACCATACACGACACGCGGCTTTGCTCAAGATGCCATTGCCTTGCTTGACCATTTGGACATCGCACACGCTCATGCCTATGGCGTCTCAATGGGCGGACGTATCTGTCAGTGGTTGGGTATTGAACATGCGAGCCGTATTGGTGCGCTGGTCTTAGGTTGTACCACGCCTGGCAATGTACATGGTGTGCGTCGCCCTGCGGAGGTCAATGCTCGTATGGCTAATCCTCCGACCGATGACCCGAATGACGCTATTATGGCTATGTTGCTGAATATATTCACACCGGACTGGATTGAGCGTCACCCACAAGTAAAACAGATGTACATGCAAAGTGAGCCTATCCCACCCTTTGCGCAAAAATTGCACTATCAGGCGAGCGAGGGACATGATAGCTGGGATCTGTTACCCACAATCAACGTTCCCACGCTAGTCATTCATGGTGTGGACGGCAACGAAATGGTCAACTACCGGGTCAAGGGGGATACCTACATCGTAGACCGTCTCTTTGATCGTGCTGCATTGCTGCTCGGGGTAGGG
>JAJZEJ010000591.1 GCA_021828635.1 Chloroflexota bacterium | reverse complement strand
CTCATATAACAGCGCAGGATTTGCGGTAATAGCCTGAATCAATTGCCTCTGCATGTCTGGTGCTAGAGCAACCCAGCCAAGATTGTGTTGTTTCAAAAACCGTAAGTTGGGCGTCTCCTGACCGGGCAAATAAGATGTAATAAGGCAAGGCTTTTCAAGCATGAATGCCTCTGAAAGAAAGCTCGCGCCCGCTTTGCCGACAATGAGGTCGGCGGCGGCCATATAGGGCGCTATCTGCTCAGTGAAAGACAACACTTTGATCCGCTCATGCCCGGCAAAATATGGTAGTAATGCGGTATTGTTACCGGCAGCCAGAATGATCTGGATTGACGTATCCGCCGCCAGTACATTCATAGCGGTACGATCAACACTAGCCGAACCTTTAGCCCCACCTTGTAGGAAGAGGGTAAAAAGCGCAGGATTTAGCCCAAGCCCCATCAGTATTGCATCACGCGCAACTGGCTTCACTTGCGAGAACTGTGAGCGTACAGGTCGCCCTGTCATATGGAGACGCGAAGCAACCACGTTATTGGCTAACGCCTGAGCTAGAATTTCGCGTGTTGGCACCAGGTAAGCGTCGGCTCTTTTCTCGGTAAACCACGAATGATGTACTTGTGCCAGATCAGTAAGCTGAAAAACCAGGGGAATGCGCCGCGCCAGTCTCTCGTTTGCACGCGCTACCTCATAAGAGAGCAGTGGGTGCGTGGAAAGTATTATCATCGGCTTTAACTGCCCGATTAAAGCAGCAAGATGGTCTCGCATGAAATAGGTCAGGACGTGGTGAACAAGCCGCGCCCGGCCAGACGAATCGGCCCAGGCGTACTGAAAATCCCAAAACGAGAGGTAGTGACGGCTGAGTGCCGTATAATAACGCTGCATTAAATCGGGATAGGGATCAATGATCGTCACAGTAAAATGCGCTTCCAATATCTCTCGCAGTGATTGCGCGAGATTCCAGTGTCCACCACCTGTGCGCGTTGTAAGAATTAAGATGTCTGTTTGGGACATATGCACCTATATCTGAACTGACTTAACGGCTCTTTTGTTATGCCAGGCTAGCATGACACTTGCGATTATCGCACAAACAGCCGGTTTTCACCAACCACAAGCATAGACGGGAAAGCTATGGTATGATAAAGGCCGGTCAACTTTTTGTAGGCAGAAGAGATAACCAAACGGTACCAAAATCACTCACAATAAACGTATTGGATAACAAATAATGACAATCGGGTCAAAATTTACTAACACGATACCAAAAGAGCTACACCACCTGCTCGGTGCAGAGACATGGAAGACGGTCACGATTGGTTGCTCCGGCACCTATATTTTTCGCATCGGTGAGGCATATCTAAAAATTAATCCGGTCTCGGCTGTCGATAGACTCAGCACCGAACGAGAGCGCATTGAATGGCTACAAGGGCGCTTGCCAGTGCCACGTGTACTGTATTATAGTGCAGATACAGTACACGAATATCTGCTAGTTTCCGCCGTTTCTGGTATTATGGCTTGTGAGCAATCACTGCACGACGATGTACCGAAAGTGGTGCGCTTGCTAGCAGAGGGTTTGCGTATGATACACAGCATTCCCATTCACGATTGTCCATTCGATAGAAGCCTGTCCACAACAATAGCATTGGCCCGACAGCGCGTCGAAGCTGGTCTGGTCGATGAAAGCGACTTTGACACGGAACGATCAGGCAAACATGCCAGCGATCTGTACATTGAGCTACTCCAGCAGCATCCAGAGACAGAATATCTAGTTTTCACGCATGGTGACTACTGCCTGCCCAACATTCTGCTCGACTGGCAACACAACACCATTAGCGGCTTCATCGACCTTGCCCGCGCCGGTATCGCCGACCGCTATCACGATTTAGCTCTCGCCGCTCGTAGTCTGGCCTTCAACTTCGATGCCCGTTGGATACCTCTGTTATTTCAGGAATACGGCATTACAGAGCCGGATGAGCATAAAATACGCTTTTATAAACTGCTGGATGAGTTTTTCTAATAAGAAAGCACGAGGGCCAAATTGCTAACTCTCGTGCTTCTTTATGTTTATTAGCTTACGCGCTAACAAGCGTAGCTTTGAGGCGGATTTCTGTGCCGGTGAGCGCCTTTGAAACAGGACAGTTGCGCTCAGCATTTTTCGCAATCTCCTGGAAGGTTGCCTCGTCAATGCCAGGGACAACCGCCTCAGTCTCCAGGTCGATAGCGGGAATACTGAAACCCTCGCGGCTGGCACGCAGATGAACCTGCGCTGTCGTATGCAGACGTGTGACTGTATAGTGTGCAGTCGTCAGATGAGCCGAGAGCGACATGGTGAAACAACCAGCATGAGCTGCCGCCAATAGCTCTTCGGGATTGGTATCCTTCGTCTCTTCAGTGCGCGAGCGGAAAGAATAGGGACCGGAGAATACGCCACTGCCCAGCGCGATACTGCCCTGACCCTCGTTGACTGTCCCTTGCCATTGGGCTTCTGCCGTTCTAAATGCCATGATAACTGCTCCTTCTTTGACTTGGAAGCTACCTACTAGTAGATAGTTAATAGACAAAAAAATTTATGCTGCCTGCATGTCGGCAAC
>JAJZEJ010000692.1 GCA_021828635.1 Chloroflexota bacterium | reverse complement strand
GAGCCGCCTTTTGGCCTGCCCACGCCGGTAGGTGCTTACGCCCTGGCGGCGACGCGCCATATGTTCGAGTATGGCACAACACACGAGCAACTGGCCGAGGTCGCGGTGGCAACACGTAAATGGGCCACCATGAACGAGAAAGCCATGATGCGTGATCCGCTAACTATCGAAGATGTGCTTAACTCGCGCTGGGTGGCCGAGCCTCTGCATCTGCTAGATTGCTGTCTCGTCACCGATGGCGGCGGCGCGGTCGTAGTTACATCGGCTGAAAGAGCCAGAAACGCCCGCAAAGCTCCGGTCTGGATACTTGGACACGGCGAGGCACACACACACAACACCATCGCCAACATGCCCGACCTGGCAACGCACCGCGCCGCCATCGCCTCCGGCCAGGCCGCTTTCGAGCGAGCCGGTCTCACTCCGGCGAATATCGACGTGGCCGAGATTTATGATTCGTTCACGATCACGGTGCTGCTCACGTTGGAGGCACTGGGCTTCTGTGGACGCGGCGAGGCTGGTGCGTTTGTCAGTGGGCAACGCACGGCTCCTGGCGGACCATTCCCGATGAATACTAATGGCGGTGGACTCTCTTACTGCCATCCGGGCATGTACGGTATTTTCTTACTGATCGAGGCCACACGTCAGTTGCGTGGCGAGTGCGGCCTACGGCAGGTAGAAGGTGCTAAGATCGCCCTTGCGCATGGTACGGGCGGCGTCCTCTCATCGGCGGCCACCGTTATTCTTGGAAAGGACTGACTGCCCTATGTCTGTACAGCTTTCAGCAGCCATGCTCCAGCAGGACGGCGACTCGCGCCCTTACTGGGAGGGTCTGACGCAAGGCGAATTGCGTATTCAGCGTTGTGCCACTTGTTCACGTGGCGTGTTCTATCCGCGCTCAATCTGCCCGCATTGCTTCTCCGATCAGCTCACATGGATTGTGGCGAGCGGCAAGGGAACGATTTATTCGTACACGGTCGCGCATCAGGCATTCGGGCCTTTCGCAGCCGAGGTGCCTTTTGTCGTTGCCATAGTCGAACTTGAGGAAGGCGTGCGCATGATGACGCGCATCGTTGATACACCGCGAGAGCGCGTCAAGGTTGGTGCGCCCATACAGGTGACATTCGAGACAGTGGGAGAGCAATTCACGCTACCCTATTTCCGCCTGGTTATGTAGGAACCGGTTGCGTATTAACAAATCACGTTGGGAATTCAGGTAAACGGATGCGATAATCTGCGTCCGTTTACCAACCAAATGAACAAATTACATTGGGAATTCCGGTGTAGGGGCCGATTGATCGCGTCCGTTCACCAACCACAAAGATGAGGTTATAGGATGACCCAGTCCCAGCATGTATCAGCAGAACGGTTACATCGCTTTTTTCGCCCACGCAGTATCGCACTCGTTGGAGCTACCGATAACTCGCGCTGGTCGATTTATACCTTCGAGAACCTGAAAAACTTCGGCTTTCCTGGCCCGATCTATCTGGTCAATCCCAATCGTGAGATTGTGCATGGTCAGCATGCCTTTCGCACCTTGAGCGATCTGCCTGAGCCGGTTGACCTGGCCTTCGTCATGGTTTCAACGCCGCGTGTCTTGCCAATTGTGAAAGAGGCTGCGCGGCTGGGAACCAGACATTTTGTCGTGCTAACCTCTGGTTTCAGCGAGGCAGGTGCAGAGGGCATGCAGATTGAGCATGAACTGCTCGATTTCGCTGAAGAGCAGGGTCTAACGCTGCTTGGCCCAAACGGCAATGGCTTTATCAATGTCACGAACCGCATTACACCTTATGGTCTACCTATCGCACCACCACTCAACGCTGGTCCGGTTGGCGTCGTGCTACAAAGTGGCGCGTTGACTAGCGCCGTGCTGGCCTTTGCTCAGGCACATGGCATCGGACTCAGCTTGATGGTAGCGATGGGCAACGAAAGCATGATCTCCGTCACCGACGTGGTGGATTATCTGGTTGAGGATGAAGCTACAAAATCTATCGCGCTCTTCCTGGAGAGCATTCGCCAGCCCGACGAATTGCGTCGCGTGGCAGAGAAGGCTCGCGCCCATCACAAAGCTATCGTGGCACTGAAAATTGGGCGCAGCGAGGCCAGTTCGCGTACCGCTTTCGCTCACACCGGCGCATTCGTCGGCAATGACGCGATCAACGATGCCGCATTCCGTCAGCTTGGCATCATCCGTGTCTCCTCACTAGAAGCACTGCTCGCCACGGCTGGTCTGGCTGGCTATATCGCACCCCTGCCTGGCCGACGCATGGGCGTGGTGACACCATCCGGCGGCGCGTGCGATATTATCTCTGATCTGGCCGACGAGATGGATATTCTGCTACCGGATTTCGCACCCGAAACAGTAGAACAGTTGCAGCAGGTACTACCGACCTTTTCAACTGCACATAATCCGCTTGATGTGACCGGCTATGTCGTCGTGGACGGCACATTGCAGCAGAACGCGCTCAAAGTTGTGCTAAATGACCCCAATATTGACTTTGTACTGAACCTTACCGGCACGGAAAGTGGACGCGAGCCGACACCAGAAATGATGGCGGCTATGCTCCTACAATTTGAAAATCTCG
>JAJZEJ010000171.1 GCA_021828635.1 Chloroflexota bacterium | reverse complement strand
CGCTATGCCAGTGCGCGGGCTTTCGCTGATGCGTATCATGAAGCTATTGAAGCCTCAGTAGGGCATCTAGCACATTTCAGTACACTAACCCTATCCCTGGCGCAAACATCGGAGATTCGCCGATTTCTCGCTATGATGCCTTTGAGCAATATGTGGCGCACAAAAACGCCCCTACGCTCTCTTCCACGTAGTAGCAAGGTAGCAGTAACCGCCGTGACTGCGCTATTTGTGTTATGTGTGTTACCAACAGTGCTTGGTTTTACCCTCTATCAAGACTTGAGCCATAAAGATGTGCCACGAGTCAATCTAGCGGCGAATGTGTTGTTTAAGGGCAATCTTCCACCTTTTACCCCGACTCCAATGCCGACGCCCATTCCAATAACACCAACGCCCACAGCAACAAAGAAACCAACGAACCAGCCAAAGACACAGCCAGTATCCTATACAATCTCTTCGATGTCCGCGCAAAATAATAATGATCCCGACCACGACGGACCGAAGAAAACGGGTGATAATGGTAATAATAGTAATAATGATAATAAAGGTCATGATGGCAACCATAATGGCGATCATAATCATAACCATGACGGTAAACATCATGATCATTAACTATATAAAAACGAGGATACATGATTTGCAAGGAATAACATAGGTATGACAACATTAGAGGGAACAATGTTAGGTCGCTATTATCTTCAGTCGCCCCTGGGTCATGGTGGTATGTCCGAGGTGTATCTGGCTTATGACGAACTGATGAAGCGCGATGTGGCGATCAAGGTATTGAATAGCAATAACGACATCTACGTCGCGCGTTTTCAGCGCGAAGCAGAGGTGCTTGGGCGTTTGAGCCACGATCATATTCTCCCTGCCTTCGACTATGGCGCGGATGGTCCCTGGCACTACTTGGTGATGCCTTATATCAAAGGCACGACGTTACGTGAGATGCTGGCGAAAGGGCCATTGTCACCGGCTGTGGCAGGCGAGATTTTCATGCAAATTGCTGATGCACTGCAATATGCCCATGACCAACATATTATTCACCGCGATATAAAACCCTCTAATATCCTCATTCGTGATGACTATCATATCTATCTGGCCGACTTTGGACTGGCGAAATCTCTGCAAGATTCTAAGGATGTAACTTTATCAGGAATGCTGCTTGGCACTCCAGAATACATGGCACCCGATCTGGCGGATGGTCCAGCAACCACTAGTAGCGATATCTATGCGTTAGGTGTATTGCTCTATCAAATGATTGTGGGACGAGTACCCTTTATCGCTGAGACACCATTGGCGATCTATATGAAACATCTGCATGATATGCCAGTACCGCCATCACAGTTTAATCCGCAATTGTCATCCACGCTTGATGCTGTCGTGCTACGCGCTCTGGAGAAAGAACCACAGAGGCGCTACAAGACGGTAAAAGCCTTTGCTAATGCCTATCTCCAAGCTGTAGAGATCGCTTTATCGCTTCTACCCACGGATACATCATATTCTTTGGTAGGGACCAATGTATCGCGTCCGCCTTTGGCGGTTGATCCGGGTCAATTGCGCCTCTCGAACCGACCAACGCTGGTGGTTGAGGAGAATGTGTTGCATACTGATAGAAGCGATACCTTGCCCGCACAACCTGTCGAACTTACTCCATTATCACACCGCAGGCAACACGCGAAACACAGGGAGACAACAATTCTATGCATTATCGCATTGGGCATCTTGCTAATTATTGTGTTGCCAATGTCATATATCTATTACCTGTATAATATATCCCAGCATTCTACGAGTGGCCCGAAAACCATCTCGCGTTATGCCAGTAACGCTGCTTCCAGTATGACCCGACCTACACCGATTACGCATAAGGGAACTGGCATGTTGCTATTCTCCGATCCACTCACGCAAAATACGGCTAATCGTTGGATACAAAGTAATACGTGCGGGTTTGCCAATAGTGGTTATCTTGTGAGTGTGACGCAAAGCGATTTCTTGCAGCCCTGTCCCCTGCAAGCCTCTGTACCAAATGGCATGAAGGTCAGCGTAAATGTGACGCTCGAATCAGGTTACGATGCCGGTCTGCTGCTGAATTTGCAGGGGCAGCATTTCTATGATTTCGAGATTACCTCACAAGGACAATTTTTCTTCCGCCGCCATGATACCAGTGGAGCAACCTATAGCGCACTGATTCCCAATACCATCTGCAATGCGATCAATCTTGGTCAGAAAAATACCCTGAGCGTCATTGATCAAAGCGGTGACTTTCAGTTGTACATCAATGGGACTTTTGTCGGCGAGGTGCATGATACGACCTATAGCGGGGGCCAGTTGGCGCTGGCTGCGGGTACGCTGGCAGCGAACAATGGTGGTGCAGCCCTCTTTACCAACTTCTCCCTGTTCCAGCTCAACCAGTAACGAATATCACAAAATCTATACTATTTTCTCAACCAGAGCAGATTTCTATAGATTCCCCGTTGCCAGAACGGCCCAGCCACGCTATGATATGTTACGACTATATTAGACTTTTTCCGGTCGCGGAGACCAATTAATTTTTGACGAAGGATACTACATGCAGCACAATACATTAA
>JAJZEJ010000742.1 GCA_021828635.1 Chloroflexota bacterium | reverse complement strand
CTTCGGTAACAATTGGGAAGCTACGAATCGTTTTACTATTGACATTACCAGCAATGTGGGCAATACTTTTATCCCAAACATGCAAACCTCTGTATTCCCAGCCATGTAGCGCCAGTACGGGATGCACTGTAGCCCACCCAATCTCAGTACCCCAAAACCATAGCGTTGTCTCCGGTAATGCATGACGCGCCCATTCAGCGATATGTGGCGCATACCAGTTCGCAAGGCCATCGACGGTAGGCGGATCGCCGGGGAATCCACCAACACCATATACTCCATCTGCAATAATCACCGTTGGTTTAGGCCATTGAGCATAGCGTTCCAGAGCATCGGCTTGCTCAAGATGAGACATGCCGTGTGTTGCGCTATGCGGAGGAATAGAGAACAAGGTACTCTGGCGCTGAGCAATATCCGTTTTATTTTTCATAATACGTCATTCCACCAACAAATAGTAATGTATTTAGAACAAGTATACCAGATAGAGTTATGAACGGTAAAGTCTGATGGGGCTTTTGGTTCAGCAGGTGGGATGAGTACAAAAGTAAGGAGAAAAGCCCTCACAGAACAAGCAATGACGGTGTAGGGACCGGTTCACCGCGTCCGCTCGCGCCCAAGCAGACAGCACGCCCAACTGGCACGCCGACGTGATTGACGCGGTCGGATGCCGTGAAACTGGTGGAACCGGTCTCTACACCGCAGCCTCTTCCTCTAGCAGTGAATGCATGGTATTAAGCGAGGCACCGCTGCCTTTTTTGCGTAGCATGAGCATCTCGGCGGCGATGCTAAGCGCGATCTCATCAGGGGTCTCCGCACCGAGGTCGAGGCCGATGGGAGCATGGACCTGAGCTAAACGTTCTCGCGCCATACCCTCTCTTTGCAACTCTTTGAAGATATGCCGCACTTTGCTGGGACTGCCGATCATGCCGATATAGGCTGCATTGGACTCCAGAGCCGCATGCAGTGCATCTTTATCGAGGTGATGGCCGCGAGTGACAATCACAATCCAGCTACCTTCGTCTGGCTCCAGTTCTTTGATGCTCTGCGGAACATCGCCAAACGTCACCTGCACTTTATCGCCGAAGGACTGTGGATCGGCCAGATCTCGGCGATCATCGACAACGACGATGCGAAAATCCAGGTTGGCGGCCAGACGCGCCAATGCCTGTGCCACATAGCCCGCCCCGGCAATAATCAGCCGGGGTTCTGGGCGCAAGACTTCAAAGAAAACCTCCAGCGTCGCGCCACAACTACCGACCGCCTCGCCCTGGTCGGCGTCCATATGAACATGCGTCAGCAACGAATGTCCATCACGTAATGCCTGTAGTGCGACCTGCGTGACCTTCCCATCGGTAATTGGTCCCGCGAAACTGCCAGAGGCGCTACCATCAGCGCGTATCAACATCTTACTGCCCACACCGCAGGGAGCAGCGCCAACATTCTTGACGACGGTAGCTACAACGACGCGCTCACCATGTCGCAATGCTCCCTGAATTTCACCATACATGCTTGTTGTATTCATCGGCTCCTCCCTCGTATACACAGCACATACTCATACCTTGAGTATTTCCATTACAGGATATTGTACAACAAAAAGGTAGGTAGCCGGATAGGTTATGGGCGTTCACCCCACGTGGTTAGGAAATACCAGGCGCAGTTGAAATCGGGCTGTTGGATGGCATCCAACGTGCGCTGATACAGTATCTCGGTCTCTTCTTTGCTGGCGACACCTGTTTGAACCAGTAACGGTTGTAGCAGTTTGAGGAAAACCATCATATCTTCGTAGTAACTCTGGTGTCCTTCCGCACCATAGGAGCAATCGACGGCGAAGCCTTTGTGCCGCACATTATAGCAACCGGCGTTACGCAAGAAACGGCCAAGCATAGGCGTGGTTGCTAGATGATGTCCATTGGGTGAAAAGTCATTGCCTGCCAAGTGAACAGCCTGCACACACAGGTCAAAAAATTCTTCACACACGGGTGAAGTGCTGATGAACCATTCACAATCCGTCAACCGAATGATGCCGCCGGGTCTGGTGATACGCACACACTCTTCGACTAATCGAGGCCAGCCCCGCGATCTGAACATGAATGAGGCGATCAGACGGACATTCACCAGATCAAAAGATTGGTCGGGGAAGTCTAGCGGCTGCAAAATATCCATCACCTTAAAGGCCACATTGCTCATATGGTGCTGTGTTACTTGAAAATTCGCATAGTTGATCATGAGTTGGCTAACATCCACGCCTGTCACCTGTTTGTCAGGATACATGTTCGCGGTCTCTATAGCCCACTCGCCCGGACCACAAGCCAGGTCCAAGATATCATGCACACGCTCCAGATTGCTCTGCTCTGGAAGCGGACCACCCATCTCATTGGTGAGCAGGCGAGCCTGTTTGGTCAGACGAGCCATCTCCGCTGCATTTTCCGGGTTGGTATAGTAGATGTTATGCTCTTGCGGGGAATCTGTCGGTGTCGCCATGTTCTACTGTTTCCCTTCTGCTATGCTCCACTATCTTTTTGTTCGATCATGCCTGTGCTAGTGTTGCCCTTAGCTATTATATGGTAACGATTCTTTGTCTGCAACAT